>JAQWJG010000044.1 GCA_029248485.1 SAR86 cluster bacterium
AACATACCATGCATGAGTAGGGTAAATAGATTAAAATCGAGGATTGGCTAAAAGAATGGCTCCCTGACGTGGGATCGAACCACGGACCAATTGATTAACAGTCAACTGCTCTACCGCTGAGCTATCAGGGAACAAGTTGAGAATTATAAATTAAAATTCATAAAGTAAAACAACATAATGACAAAAAATTTAACCGTTACATCTCCGTTTGAACCTGCAGGAAGTCAACCCAAAGCAATAGAAACCTTGGTTAATGGTTTAAATGATGGGTTATTACATCAAGTTTTACTTGGTGTAACTGGTTCAGGCAAGACTTACACCATGGCTAAAATTATTGAATCAACCCAAAGGCCTGCAGTGGTTATGGCTCCTAATAAGACCTTAGCGGCTCAATTATATGGAGAGCTGAAAGATTTCTTTCCTAAAAACTCCGTCGAATATTTTGTTTCTTATTATGATTACTATCAACCTGAAGCCTATGTGCCTACTTCAGATACTTACATCGCTAAAGATGCATCTGTAAATGAACATATTGAGCAAATGCGCCTTTCCGCAACCAAAGCGTTACTCGAACGGAATGATACGATTGTTGTTGCTACTGTATCAGCGATATATGGCTTGGGTGCTCCTGAATCCTATCTGAATATGATTCTTCATTTAGATAGAGGTGAAACAATCGATCAGAGAACTATTTTACGTCGCCTATCTTCAATGCAATATACCCGAAATGATATTGATTTTAGGCGCGCAACTTTTAGAGTTCGAGGTGATGTGATTGATATCTATCCCGCTGATTCAGAGAGAGATGCTCTGAGAATTGAATTATTTGGAGATGAGGTAGAGCGTCTATTATGGATAGACCCATTAACTGGAGAAGTCATTAATGAGATCCCGAGAGCGACGATTTACCCAAAAACGCATTACGTGACTCCAAAAGAGACAGTCCTAGATTGCCTTAAAACCGTCCGAGAGGAGCTGAAAGAAAGAATTAAATTCTTACAAGCAAATAATAAATTGGTTGAGGCGCAAAGATTGCAAGAGAGAACAACTTACGATTTAGAGATGATGCAAGAGCTTGGTTATTGTCAAGGCATCGAAAATTATTCGCGCTATCTTTCAGGTCGAAATCCCGGTGAGCCACCTCCATGTCTTTTTGATTATTTGCCTAAAAATGCAATAGTCTTTATGGATGAGTCTCACGTTTCAGTTCCTCAAATTGGAGGGATGTACAAGGGAGATCGATCGCGAAAAGAAACCCTAGTTGACTACGGATTTAGATTGCCATCTGCTTTAGATAACCGCCCACTAAGATTTGAAGAATGGGAGGATGTAACACCTCAAAAAATATATGTTTCTGCTACTCCTGGTAAGTATGAATTAGAGCATTGCGACAATATGGCAGAGTTATTGGTTAGACCAACTGGATTGATTGATCCAGAGATTGAAATTAGACCTGCAACCTCTCAAATTGATGATGTGATTGGTGAATGCAATGAAAGAGCCGCTTTAAAAGAAAGGGTCTTGATAACAACTTTAACTAAACGCATGGCCGAAGATTTGACAGACTATTTAGAAGAAAATGGAATTAGAACACGCTACATGCATTCTGACGTAGATACAGTAGAGAGAACCGAAATTATTAGAGATTTAAGGCTTGGCCATTTCGATGTTTTGGTTGGAATTAATTTATTAAGGGAAGGTTTAGATATTCCAGAAGTTAGCTTGGTTGCAATCTTGGATGCTGACAAGGAAGGCTTTTTACGATCAGAGGTTACTCTTATTCAAACCGTTGGAAGGGCAGCAAGAAATATTCGTGGGAAAGCAATTCTGTATGCTGATAAGATCACAGGATCCATGCAGAGGGCCATGGATGAAATGTCAAGAAGAAGAGATATTCAAGTCAAATACAACAAAGAAAATGGCATCACCCCAACATCAATTGTTAAAGATATCAAAGATATTATGGAGGGAGCTCGAGTTACCAAGCAGGCAAAGAAAACAAAACCTCAGCACTTTGAAAAAGAACTACCCTTTAAGATTAATAGCGAAACACCAGACAAGATCTCAACCTCAATTAACAAACTAGAGGAGCAGATGTATATTTATGCAAAAGAAACTGAGTATGAAAAAGCAGCGTTTTGCAGGGACCAAATTAAAAATCTTAAATGGCAGCTTCTTAATTCTTAATACTAATTTTTTCCGCAATTTTGAGCTAATAAAAGATAATAATAATCTCTAACCCGTTCTACAAAATCAACAGTTTGTTGGCCTCTGGAATAATTCTCTGAATCCATTGAGGTCTTCAAATTAAGCAAATATTCTTCTAGATCCAACCAAGTCACTTCAACAGTTTTTTTATTTATGGCATCGATAGCATTCTTTACATTAGTTGTACCTAAATTGTATGAAGCTAATATAAAAGCAATTTTATCGCCAGAGGACGTTCCAAAATTTGTGCTAGCTTCTAGATCTGAAAGGTATTGTGCGCCTCCATATATACTTTGAATTGGATCCAGTCTATTTGTAACACCTACAGATGCTGCAGTGGGAAGGGTTAACATCATCATGCCTTTTACTTGCGTTGCAGAGCGCGCTTTTGGATTCCATTGAGATTCTTGAAATGCAACAGCAGCAAGGAGTTCCCATTCAATATCGAATGTTTGCGCAGCCTCAATAAAATCGTCCTTGTATTTAAAAAATCTTGATTTTTTTAATTCATCAAATTTCTTTTTCTCAAAATCACTTAGCCTAGAGAAAGAATATAATTTTTCGTTAATAAGATTGCAGTAAACCGATACCGGTGTACTTACAGGCTCTTTTTTGCAAGCATAGAGGCCAAACATTAGGACGAAAATAGATAAGTTTTTTGCAAGGAATTGCATTGTTTTTATTTTTTTAATTTTAAACATCCTTATAATTAATCATTACAATATTTTACTAGAGAGCTAGTGTCAAAAAATCTTAACTTGCTACTTCAAGGTCCCTCTAGTTTCTCGCCGTCTAAAATTTCATCTCTCAGCGCTGATATCAAGCTTATTAATGATAATTCCTTTATTGAGCTGAATAGTTTTGAATTTTACTCAGTAGATGTCAGTCAAGATTTTAATGATCATGCAAAGCTATTTGAATTATTGAGAGTAGATGAGGCTCTCAATTTGCCTGATTTTTTTATTGGTCCAAGATCTGGAACTCTTAGCCCATGGGCGTCTAAGACAATTGAAATAATTACCAATGTTGGTATCGAGGGTGTCTTAAGTCTTGAAAAGTATTTTGGCTATTTTGTTAATGAAAATATTCATATCCAGGATTTAGATTTGTCATGTTTATTTGATCGCATGACCCAAGAGGTTTTTATTACTGACAAGGATATTGTATCCCTTGGTACTACCCCAGAAAGAAAACCTTTAATTCATATTGATATTTCTGTATCTGCTAGCGATGCTTTATTTAAAGCAAATCAGGATTTAGGTTTAGCATTATCTGAAGAAGAAATTGACTACTTGGTAGATTTCTATTCATTGGCTGAACGTAATCCCACTGACGCCGAGCTTATGATGTTTGCCCAGGCCAACTCAGAGCATTGCAGACATAAAATATTCAACGCTGCTTGGGTATTAGGTTCCCAAGCTCAAGAAGAATCTTTATTTGGTCTTATCAAGAAAACAAGCAAAGGTAATAAACCAGACTTGATTTCGGCCTACAAGGATAATGCTGCTGTTATAGCAGGAGTTGAGGTAATGACACTCAACAGGAATTTAAAAAATAATTACAGCTTTTCCCCTGAAAAAATAAACTCTACTTTAAAAGTTGAAACTCATAATCATCCTACCGCTATTTCTCCATTTCCTGGAGCAGCCACTGGATCTGGAGGAGAGATAAGAGATGAGGGGGCCACAGGCTCTGGTGCAAAACCTAAAATGGGATTGGTTGGCTTTAATGTTTCCAATCTTAGATTAAAAGACTTTCCCCGTGCCTGGGAAGGGGCTCCATATAAGCCTTCCAGAATCGCCTCACCGCTCCAAATTATGACAGAAGGACCAATTGGTGCTGCTGCATTTAACAATGAATTTGGTCGACCAAGTACTGTCGGTTACTTTAGAGTCTTTGAGCAGCCCTTTGTCCATAATCAGGCATATGGATACCACAAACCGATTATGTTGGCTGGTGGTATTGGAGAGGTAAAAGATAGAAATAGCATTAAAAATCCTATCGAAGCTAATGATTTGGTGGTTGTTTTGGGCGGTCCTTCAATGCTCATAGGATTAGGTGGCGGGGCTGCTTCATCCATGTCATCTGGAGAAAGTGATGAAGATTTAGATTTTGCTTCTGTGCAAAGAGAAAATGCTGAAATGGAAAGAAGATGCCAAGAAGTCATCAATCAATGCGCATTTGAATCTCCTAACCTTATTGAATTTATTCATGATGTTGGGGCTGGTGGACTTTCAAATGCAATTCCAGAATTAGCTAAAGATTGCAATTTAGGTGTTGCCATAGACTTAAGCAAGATACCTGTTGCTGACTCTAACCTTTCCCCCATGGAAGTTTGGTCCAATGAGTCTCAAGAGCGATACGTTCTAGCAATTAAAAAATCTAACAAAGATATATTTGAAAATATATGTCGACGTGAGAGATGCCCAGTTGCTTTTGTTGGGCAAACAACCTCATCTGATGCAGTAGAGGTTTATGACCCTGAAAGAGATGAATATGCTGTGCAAGTACCTTTATCAATGTTATTTGGCGATTTACCTATTTCAAATATGGTGCTTGATAACCCAAAAATCTGCCAAGCAGCTGATTCGTACAATTATGATTTAGATTTGCCTGAGTTAATTCAGAGAGTTCTTTCGCATCCTTCTGTAGCTTCAAAATCATTTTTAATAACTATTGGTGATAGAACTGTTGGTGGACTGGTTGCTCGAGATCAGTTGGTGGGCAGATATCAGGTGCCTACTTCTAATTATGCAATGTCTACTAAATCATTTTTGAGCAATGAAGGAGATGCTTTGTCAATTGGAGAAAAACCAACTTTAGCAGTTAAAAACCCAGCAGCCTCTCTAAGAATGGCTTTGGCTGAAGCATTAATGAACTTAAGCTCTGTTCCGATCAAGAGCTTGGATCTGGTCAGGTTATCGGCAAATTGGATGGCTGCATGTGGAGATGAAGAAGATGACTATGCTTTACGTTTGGGGGTTGAGGCATTATCAAAAATGAGTATTGAGCTCGGCGTGGCTATACCGGTTGGCAAAGACTCTTTATCTATGAGAACCAAGTGGAATGAAGGCGATGAAGAGTATGAGGTTAAGAGCCCCTTGTCTGGAGTTATTACTGCCATGGCTCCAGTTGAAGACGTTTCATTAGGAGTAACCACTGAATTCAAAGAGAGTGGTTCAAAAAATTTATACCATTTATTTTTAAATAACCAATGCAGGTTGGGCGGTTCAATCTTTGAGGAAGTTACCTCTTCAAGCATTCAAGAGGTTCCTGATATTGACGATGTTGAATTGTTTAGTAACCTATTTCATTCAATTCAAGAGTTAATTGCGCGAGGTTGGATCGTTGCATTGCATGATGTTTCTGATGGAGGGATATTTACCACCATCACAGAACTTTCTTTTACCAACAAGGTAGGGATAGAAATATTTATCCCAGATAAGTCTCAAAACAATAGCATGATTCAATATCTATTTGCCGAAGAAACAGGTGCTGTCATTCAGTTTCATAATGAATTTGAGATTGAGGCCCTTGAGTTTTTAAAACAAAAAAATATTCAATATCAAAAATGCGCCACTCAACGATCTGATGCGCAGGTTGTAATTTCATCAAACCATAATATTGAATTTTCTCAGTTAGTCGTCAATTTAGAAAAAATCTGGAGTGAAACTTCCTACTCAATTAAATCTATCAGAGATAACCCAGTTAGCGCAAAAGAAGAGCATGATTTAATTGAAAGGTTTGATGATCAGGGATTAGTGGCTAAAGATAATTTTCAATTTTCTGATAAATTGCCAGCATTTAAAAAGAATTTAATGCCCAAGGTAGCAATCTTCAGAGAGCAAGGAGTTAATGGTCAAAATGAAATGGCTGCTGCTTTCATGTTAGCTGGATTTGAGGCTGTAGATGTTCATATGCAAGATCTGCTTGATAATCCCAGCTTATTATTAGAATTTCAGGGTTTGGCAGCCTGCGGTGGCTTCTCTTATGGTGATGTGCTTGGAGCTGGAGGAGGTTGGTCTTCAAGTATCAGCTACAACAATGCAGTTAGAGAATCATTTGAGCACTTTTTTAATCGAGCTGAAACCTTTACCTTTGGTGTGTGCAATGGTTGTCAAATGTTATCCAATTTAAAGGGCTTAATACCTGGTGCTGAAGATTGGCCTGAGTTTCTTTGGAATGAATCAGATCAATTTGAAGCACGTTTATCTCAAGTTACTATTGCCAAATCTAAGTCAGTTTTATTGGATGGCATGGAAGGGTGGCAAATTCCAGTGGCTGTTGCACATGGAGAGGGTCGAGCATCATTTAGAGAGGGAGCTTTAAAGAGCCTTTCGAAGCATAATCAGGTGGCCGTTCAATTTACCGATAACAGTGGGGGTGTGGCTTCTTCCTATCCATTGAACCCAAATGGATCCCCTGAGGGTATTACTGGACTTACATCTAGAGATGGAAGAGCAACCATCATGATGCCTCATCCAGAAAGAGTATTTAGATCTCAGCAGTTATCTTGGAAGCCATCAGACTGGATGGAGTATTCTCCCTGGATGCAAATCTTTTTAAATGCCTATAAGTTTACCCAAGAAGCATAAATTTTTTCTTGACTACCAAAGCTTTAGGGCTTCCTCTCTAAAGGGGAAGCTCCCTGAATCCATATCATCAAAATAATATTTCAATGTCTTGGTGACTGTTGGAAATGCAATTTCATCCCAAGGAATTTCTTCTTGAGTAAACAGTTTTACTTCAGAACTTTCTGCAGTAGGGCCAAATTCTTCATCACCCAATTGAGCCAAATAAAAAAAGTGGACTTGACTGATATGAGTCAAACTAAATGCTGTATATGGGGCAATGATTTTTGGTGAAGCCTGAGTCTCTTCTTTCGTTTCTCTGAGCGCTCCCTCTTGAAGAGTTTCTGCATTCTCCATAAAACCAGCAGGCAATGTCCAGCGACCAAAGCGAGGCTCTATATTTCTTTTGCATAAAAGCACTTGCTCGTCTTTAATGCATATGGTCCCGACAATGAGATTAGGATTGGTGTAAAAAATTGAGTCACAAGCAGAGCAAATATACCGCTTTAAATTATCATCAGCTGGAACTTTAAAATCAATTTGATCGCTTCCGCATTTTGAACAATATCTCAAAAGTGCTCCTTTCCTAGAGAATTAAATGGCGTAAGAAGTTAAACTTACGCAATGATTGAAGACATCAAGTATAAACTAAATTTAAATAATTCTGAAAAGCCAAGCGGCAGACCTCAAGCCTCTGTATTAATAGCTATTTTAAATTATGGTGAATTTATTGAATCTCCTGAATTAATTTATACTCAACGCTCCAGTCATCTTTCAACTCATTCTGGTGAGGTGAGTTTTCCTGGAGGCAAAGCAGATAAAACAGATCCAAATCTTTTTGGAACAGCCTTGAGAGAATCTAATGAAGAAATAAGCCTTAATAGCAAGGATGTTACTGAATTAGGGAAATTAAATTATTTAATCTCCCGTCATAAGATAGAGGTTAATCCATTTGTGGCTTCAGTTGATCAGCCTCAAACCTTTGAGCCCAATGAGGAGATTCAAGAGATATTTACCGTCCCGCTCAATTTTTTACTTGATTCAAGAAACATACAAAGGGAAAGCATTGAAAGACAAGGTAGTGTTTGGCAAGTGCCAACTTGGAACATCAAGAATCAAAAAATATGGGGTCTAACCGCAATGATTACCGTAAACTTTTTAAATGTATGTTTTGATGCGAATATAGAGATTCTAGAGGGTTAATTGAAATGATAATTGATATTAATAATAAAACTTTAAGCACTGAAAATGATGATTTTTGGATAGCTCCAGACGCAACAGTTATTGGAGATGTGCAAATGGCAAAAGATTCAAGTGTTTGGTTCCATTGCACTCTTAGAGGAGATAACGAGCCAATTATTTTAGGTGAAGGTACGAATATCCAGGATAATTCTGTAATACATACAGACCCAGGGTTTGGATGCACAATAGGAAAGTTTGTTACTGTTGGGCACATGGCAATGCTGCATGGATGTGAAATTGGCGATGGCACCCTTATTGGTATTGGTGCGGTGATTCTTAATGGAGCAAAAATAGGGAAAAATTGTATTATAGGAGCAAAAGCACTGGTCACAGAGGGCATGGAAGTACCTGATGGATCAATGGTATTGGGTGTTCCTGCTAAAATTAAAAAAGAGCTTACCACTGAAGAGCAAGCTATTCCCTCCCTAAATGCTCATCATTACATTGAAAACTATAAAAGATATAAGACCGAGCTAGGTTAGCTAAATGTCAGGAAGAATAGTAAATTATTTTCATGAGTCAACAGAGTGTGAAGGGTATCTCTCCATCCCTGAATCTTCTCTGCCTGCTCCTTTGGTTTTGGTTGCTCATACCTGGAAAGGTAGATCTGAGTTTGAAGATCATAAAGTGGTGGCACTAAATAATTTAGGCTATGCAGCTTTATCAATCGATATTTTTGGCGGCGGCATTAATGGCACCAGTGTTGAAGAGAATCAAGCTTTAATTGCGCCCTTTGTTCAAGATAGGCAGCTATTTAGACAACGTCTCATAAGCGCAGTTGAGTTTGGCAAAACCATTGATGGTGTTGATGCATCAAAAATAGCATTGATAGGTTTTTGTTTTGGTGGTCTTGCTGCCATAGAGCTGGCTCGCTCAGGATATCAGCTCTCAGGCTGCGTTAGTTTTCACGGGCTTTTAAATCAATCCGATGAACCTTTTCAAAAGGTAAATACTAAATTATTGGTTTTACATGGAGATAAAGATCCCATGGTTTCCTCGGATCAGATACTGGCTTTGCAGAATGAAATGACAGAATCAGAGGCTGATTGGCAATTTGTAAGCTATGGCAATACATACCACGCGTTTACTAATCCTGCAGCTAACGATATTGAAATGGGAACAGTTTATAATCATGATAGTGATATGAGATCGTGGACCGCAATGTCTAATTTTTTAGAGGAAGTTTTTAGCAATGTTAACAAGTGAACTAAGAGCTAAGTTTTTAGAGTACTTCAGTAACAATAATCATGAGGTTGTTGAGTCTAGCCCACTGATACCAGCTAATGACGAAACCTTGTTATTTACCAATGCTGGAATGGTTCAATTTAAAGATGTCTTTTTGGGGTCTGATAAACGTCCCTATAAAAGAGCAACAACAACTCAGCGATGCATTCGGGCAGGCGGAAAACATAATGATTTGGAGAATGTAGGTTATACCCTCAGACATCATACGTTTTTTGAAATGTTGGGCAATTTTAGCTTTGGCGATTATTTTAAAGAAGAAGCGATTCAACTGGCATGGAATTTTTTAACAAATGAATTAAATCTGGATAAAGAAAAGTTATGGATCTCTGTCTTTAGAGAAGATGATGAAGCGGCAGAAATATGGCTATCAAAAATTGGTATAGATCCAGAGAGGATTGTGCGACTGGATGAAGAAGATAACTTCTGGTCTATGGGTGATACAGGTCCCTGTGGGCCTTGCTCTGAAATTTACTATGATCATGGCGAGCAATATGAAGGCACACCTCCAGGATCGCCTGGGGATGATGGAGATAGATTTGTAGAAATTTGGAATTTAGTTTTCATGCAGTTTAATAGAGATGCTGCTGGTGAATTAACACCTTTACCCAAACCATCGGTTGATACCGGCATGGGCTTGGAGCGAGTGGCTGCGGTAATGCAAGGCGTAAATTCAAATTATGAAACAGATCTTTTCCTAAACCTTATTCAAGCCTCTGAAGATGCCATTCAGTCTCCTGGAGCCCCATCTCATAAAGTAATTGCAGACCATATCAGAAGTGTTAGCTTTTTAATTGCCGATGGCATCACACCTTCTAATGAAGGAAGGGGGTATGTGCTCAGAAGAATCATGCGAAGAGCTATCCGTCATGGCTACAAGCTTGGAGCCAAGGAACCATTTATGCACACATTGGTGGAACCATTAGTAAAAGAGATGAACTCTGCATTTCCAATGCTTTCATCTAATCAACAACACATTGAGGAAACAATTCATAATGAAGAGAATAAGTTTCTTGAAACATTGGATAAAGGTATTGAAATTTTAGAAAAGGAAATTTCAGGCATGAGTTCAAAGGTTATCCCTGGAGAAATTGTGTTTAAACTTCATGACACATTTGGTTTCCCGTTTGATCTAACCGCAGATATTGCTCGTGAACAAGAATTAGAGTTAGATGAAACAGGTTTTAATAAATGTATGGAAGAGCAAGTTAAAAATTCAAAATCAGCGAGTAAATTTAAAGGTAACCAATTAGACCTATCTGCAATTGATGAAACTCAATTTTTAGGCTACGACAGATTAAATGCAGAGGGGAAAGTTTTAGGATTATGGAATGATGATCTGCAGGTAGATTCTGCAACTCCAGGAAAAGATTATATTCTTGCCTTGGATCAATCTCCTTTTTATGCAGAGTCAGGTGGCCAGGTTGGAGATCAAGG
>JAQWJG010000049.1 GCA_029248485.1 SAR86 cluster bacterium
CACAGATCAGTTGGAGGTATGAGAGCAAGTATCTATAATGCAACTCCAATTGAAGCAGTAGACGCATTGATTAATTTCATGGGAGATTTTCAATCTAAGCACGGATAAAGTTGTGAGTAAGAATAAAATTAAACCTATAAGGCAAAAAATTGATGCAATAGATCAACAAATCCTCAGTCTTATTCAAAAAAGAGGCTCGTTGGCTCAAAAAATAGGCGATCTAAAGAGTTTAATTAGCTTAGATGCTTCATTTTACAAACCTAGCAGAGAAGCAGAGATATTAAGAAATATCTCCAAGCTAAATAATGGCCCAATTTCAGAGAATAAAATAAAGTATATTTTTAAGGAGATTATTTCTTCGTGTCTATCGTTAGAGGAGGAATTAACGATTGCATATCTTGGTCCTGAAGGCACTCACTCAGAGGGAGCAGTGATAAAGCATTTTGGTTCTTCGCCAACTAGAACACCTAGAGTAACTATAGAAGATGTTTTCCATCAAGTAAGAACTGGGTCGGTGAACTTTGGTATGGTGCCAGTCGAAAATTCTTCTGAAGGCGTGGTAAATGCAACTTTGAATTCTTTGGCGGACGAAGATATTAAGATTTGCGGTGAAATCTACCTTCCTATTCATCATCAACTTGCTTCAGCCAGAAAATTTAAACTAGCTGATACTCAAGTTGTTGCATCTCACCCTCAAGCTCTTGGCCAATGCAGCAAATGGTTAGATGCAAATTTGCCAAAGGCAAAGAGGGAGGCCACATCCAGCACGGCAGAAGCTGCTAAGCTTTCAAAGGCCAATCCAAAAACTTTATGTATCGTAAGCTCATTGGCTGTTGATAAATATAAGTTACATTATTATCAAAAAGATATTGAAGATTTTTCAAGCAACAATACAAGATTTTTAGTGATCGGTAATATTGAAATTGAGCAAACCAAGAAAGATAAAACCTCCTTTTTAATCCAAACAGATAATCAGCCTGGAGCCTTAATAAAAATTCTAGAACCATTTAATAAAAGAAAAATTAACCTAGAAAGAATTGAAACAAGACCATCTAGAGAATCATCAAATGCACATAATTTCTTTATAGATAGCAGTGGCCACTATAAAGATCCAAAGCTCAAACAAGTAATCACTAACCTTGAGGAATTGGGAGCATCCGTTCGTATTCTTGGTTCATATCCCTCAGACTCATGAGTTCAGACATTCTTAATAATCTTAATCCAGGGATTGAGAACCTTCATCCCTATGAGCCGGGCCGCTCAATTGACGAGGTTGTTGCAGAATTTGGTCACAGTGAAGTGGTGAAGCTAGCAAGCAATGAAAACCCTTTGGGAGCATCCCCGAAAGCGCTTGCAATTTTGAGCGAACTTGAAAGTGACATGCATTTATACCCTGATGGAAATGGAACAAAGCTAAAAAAAGAGATTGCTAATCATGAGAATGTTCCTTTTGACAAAATTATTATAGGGAATGGCTCTAATGAGATTCTAGAATTGGCTGCTCGAGCTTTTCTAAACCCTGGCACTTCATCTATTGCTTCAAAGCATGCATTTGCAGTATATAAAATAGTTACACAATCTGCAGGCGCATCATTGATTGAGGTTCCTACATGCAATTGGGGTCATGATTTAAAGTCATTTGCTGACCATTTAGAAAAAAATACAAGAGTAATTTTCATTGCCAACCCAAATAATCCAACAGGCACATATAACAGCCATGACGAAGTGTATTCGCTTCTTAAAAAAGTGCCATCGTCTGTTTTAGTTGTACTAGATTGTGCATATTTTGAGTATGTAACACAAGAAGATTACGTCAAACCAATCGATCTTCTTAGCGAATTTGATAACTTACTAATTACAAAAACATTTTCAAAGATCCATGGCCTAGCCAGCATCAGAGTTGGATACGGTATAGCTAACCCTGTTTTAATTGAGGTCCTTAATAGAATCAGGCAGCCATTCAATGTAAATACTTTAGCTCAAGCCATGGCTGCAGTAGCCATCAATGATCATGAGCATATTAATCAAAGCATAGAGTTAAATTCACAACAATATGATTTTTTATATGATCAATTATCTAAACTTGGACTCGAGTGCATTCCATCTGTAGGAAACTTTATTACCTTTAAAGGTAATTTTATTGGCAAAGAAATGTTCAGCAATCTAATGAAAAAAGGCGTCATTGTTAGATCGGTTGATTTATATGACATGAAAGACTTTATTAGAGTCACAATTGGGACTGAGGCTGAAAACTTAAAATTTCTTAACGCATTAAAAGAGCTTTTATGAAAATTACTATTATTGGCCTAGGTTTAATTGGAGGCTCAATAGCTAAAACTTTATCAAGGATTAAGGGCAATCAAATTTTGGCTTTTGATACAAGTCAAAGCAGCATTAGTAATGCAATAGAGAACCAATCAATCCAAGGATCGATCCAATCTCTTAGTGATCTAAAAAAAACTGAATATGAAGATTCATTGGTGATTCTTGCCACTCCACCAAGTGCTACTGTTGATATTTTAAAATCCTTAGATTTTTTATTTAATTCTTCAGTCACTATTACAGATACAACAAGTACCAAAAGCTCTCTTAATCAAATTTTGCAAAAATTTAATTTTCCTGAGAATATTATTTTTTCACATCCCGTAGCAGGTTCTCATTTATCAGGCGAAGTAAATTCAATTAATGATTTGTTTAAGGGAAAATCAACAATCTTGTCTTATCATGATTCAGCAGCACCACTTCATGTGAATCGCGTGATGAGTTTGTGGCAAGAGCTTGGGTCAAAAGTATCAGTTTTGGATGCTGAGTTACATGATCGGATTTTTGCATATTCCAGTCATCTTCCCCATGTTGTTGCTTACGCATTATTAAACACTCTGAAGGAAATTGAGCAAGATGATCTTGCACTTTTTTCAGGTGGCGGTCTTGGAGAATTCTTAAGGCTGGTATCGTCTTCTCCTGAAATGTGGGCTG
>JAQWJG010000071.1 GCA_029248485.1 SAR86 cluster bacterium
AATTCTTCCCCATCGAGAATATTTTAGCGAATGGCAACCATAACAATGATTGATAAAGGTCAGGGCACCTAACTGGAGTGATTCCATATTATTTAACTCAGGCTTGAATGAATCGCATTCTCCATAATCACCGCATGGGGCTCCACCAGCTGCAAAAACTTCTTGGGAACCAAAAAATAAGAAAGCTACTAGTAGGAATTTCTTCATAATCTTTCTGGGACCGGCTTGGTTTTTTCAATAGAAGTATAAATAGGCATTAATAAGAAAAATGCAAAATAAATTATGGTCCCAATAATGCTGAGTGTGGTTCTCAATGCTGTTACAGGCACAGTACCTAACCACGCAAGCATGAGCCAACTAATAATAAATACAGTCATTGCAATCTTACTTAGCGTTCCCTTATATCTAATAGAAGCTGCTTTACTTCTATCAAGCCATGGCACGACAAACAGTATGGCTATAGCAGCGCCCATAACTACAAGACCGCCAAGCTTGTCAGGCACAGCTCTTAACATTGCGTAGTATGGTGAGTAATACCATACCGGAGCGATGTGCTCAGGTGTAACTAATGGGTTAGCTTCTTCAAAGTTAGCTAATTCCAACATGTAGCCGCCGCCTTCAGGAAAAAAGAACATAATGATTGAAAAAACAATGCCAAATATTCCAATGGCTACCAACGCATTCAAAACTTTATATGGAAAAAATGGAACGCTGTCCAATGGAACTCCATCTTCGTCTAGATGCTTCTCAATATCTACACCCTCTGGATTCCCTGCTCCAACTTCGTGCAGAGCAACCAAATGCATAAATACCAGCGCAATTAATATTAAAGGTAAAGCTACCACATGCAATGCAAAGAATCTTGAAATAGTTGCCCCAGAGATATAGTAATCACCCCTAACCCAAATTTCCAATGACTCACCAATATAAGGAATAGCTCCAAAGAGAGAGATAATAACTTGAGCTCCCCAGTAAGACATTTGTCCATATGGCAATACATAACCTAAGAAACCCTCAGCCATCATTACAAGGTAAATGGTCATACCAAAAACCCAGACCAATTCTCTTGGCTTATGGTAAGAGCCATATAACAAGCCTCGAAACATATGAAGGTAAACAACAGCAAAGAACATTGAAGCACCTGTGGTATGCATATATCGAATAACCCAGCCGTATTCAATATCTCTCATAATGTATTCAATAGAGGCAAAAGCACCTTCTTCAGTATTCTCATATCCAAACATTAACCAGATACCTGAAACAATTTGAATAATTAAAACCACTGATGCCAAAGCACCAAACATGTACCAGAAATTTACCTTTTTAGGGACAGGATGTTTTGATAAATGGCGTTCATATGTATTTACAATAGGTAAACGAGCGTTAATCCAATTAAAAAATCCAGATGATTTTTGGGTCATTATGCAGTGCCTCTTTCTTCCCCTATTGTTAATATACTTCCGTCAAAATAATGTGGCGGGACTTTTAAATTAGTTGGAGCAGGAACTCCTTTGAATACTCTTCCAACAATATCAAACATTGATCCGTGGCAAGGACAGAAAAATCCGCCAACCCAAGACTCATCCCAAGGTTGAGATTCCATTTCAGGATAATATTTTGGAGCGCACCCCAAATGGGTACAAACTCCTGCAATTACAGTGTATTCGTTTGAAGTAGATCTTGTTGGATTAACATCTCTATAGGGTTCATCAATCTTCAGAGAGCTTGGGTCATCTAATTTTGATTCAACTTTTGAAAGGCTGTCTAATGCTTCTTTACTATGTCGGATAACAAAAACTGGTTGTTTTCTCCAGGCAACTTGAATTTTTTGCCCAACTTGCATTTTTGAAACATCAACTTTTACTGGACCACCAATTGCTTTAGCTTTTGCACTTGGATTCCAGGAAGCAACAAATGGGACAACTGCAAATGATGCACCGACTGCGCCGACAGCTGAGGTCATACCTATAAGTACTTTTCTTCGCGTGGTAATTTTTTCTTCCATTAAAACCTATATTGGGATGAACGGTAAAATTTAAATATAAGAAATTAACGCTTGGAGAATTGAGAGCTTTTTCTTGCTTTCTTTCAACCTGGATGCTGTCTCTCTACTTTTCTGTCATCTCTTGTCAAAAACCCTGCAGATTTTAGCTGAGGTCTTAGACTTTCATCGAATTCTAGTAAGGCTCTAGAAATACCATGTCTAATTGCTCCAGCTTGACCAAAGCTTCCTCCACCTTTAACCATGGCTTTGATATCTACTTGCTCATCAAGCTCGGTTAATTTCAATGGTTGCATGACTAACATTTGTGCGACTTGTCTGCCGAAATAGTGAGCTAATTCTTTATTATTAACCAGTATTTTTCCCTTGCCTTTTGATAGATATACTCTAGCTGATGAAGTTTTCCTTCTTCCGGTTGCGTAATGGATTGCTGCGCTCATAGTTTAGGTTCCCAGATTTGAGGTTCTTGTGATTCATGAGGATGATTTTCACCCTTATAGACTTTAAGTTTTTTGAACATTTGCTTTCCAAGTTTATTTTTTGGAAGCATGCCCTTTACAGCCTCTTCTATAATGTATTCAGGCTTATCTTCAATAATATCCTTAAACACTTTAGTCTTTAGCCCACCAGGATAAAGTGAATGAGTATAATATTTTTTATCGTCAAACTTTTTTCCAGTGACCTGAACTTTTTCTGCATTAATGACCACAACATAGTCCCCCCCATCGGTGTGGGGCGTGAAAGTAGGCTTGTCTTTGCCTCTGATACGATCAGCTATTTTTGTGGCTAGACGCCCTAGGATTTTGTCAGAAGCATCCACAACATACCAATCATGCTGAGCGTCTTCTTTTCTGAGTGAAAGAGTTTTCATTACTTTTTATGTTTAAAGAAAAAAATTAGATGCGAATGTTAATGTTTACGCGCTATTTAATCAATATTTTAATTCATTTAGTTTAGTTTTTCTCTAAATTTTGAAGATATTTTGTAGTTGTTATCTGATGAAGCCTGCTTTCAGTCCGAGCCCATAAATGAAGCAGCTGATTCCCAGAATATAAGGCATTAATTAGATTTGGATCATAAAAAAATTTTAATTTTTGTTTTTCTTGATATGCAATATCAATAAAACTAATAAATCTTCTTAATTTATCGAGGTGATCATCGGTGCATGAATGAAAATTGTTGATAAAAACCCATTCAAATGTTTTCACAATCTCAATAAAATCTTTACTAGCACATGGTGAAGAAAAAAAATCATCAAAGGAAAGCCATAAAATTTTATCTGAACAACCTAAGCAATCAAATGCTCTATTGCTGACAGTGAATTCAGTTATATTGATAATTTCTGAGTTAAATGTTCTTTGTAAAAAATCCCTAACACTTTTATCACTATTTCTATCATTAGCAGAACTATCAAAATGCGCAATTTCTCTTAACCTGTAATCTTCAGCACCTATAAGATGATGAATAAAAAAATTATCATTTATAAAATTAATCGTTTTTATAAATTTTGCTCTCTGAAGGCCATTTTTGTATAGATCATCTGGATGTGAATTAGATGTAATCATTAATCTAGTTCCCTTGTTTGTTAATGATTCAATTAAAGTCCCAATGATCATTGCATCTGCAATGTCCTCAATCTGAAATTCATCTAAAAAAATTATTTTATAATCTTTAGAAAGGCTCTTAACAACCATTAGCAATGGGTCGCTATTTCCAGAAAAATCAGATAATTTTTTATGCACAAGTTGCATAAATTCTATAAAGTGAAATTTGCCTGAATTAGAAAAGTAACAATCATTAAGGGCTTGAAGTAACATTGTTTTACCTCTGCCAACTGGACCGTAAAGATATAAATTACCAATTAGATTATTGTTAGAAAAAAATAATTTTGGTTTCAGTGTTGAGTCAATAGAGATAAATTCTTCTAAAAATGAAGCTTGGGCATTATCAAGAGCTATGCCTTGTGTAGATAAATTCTCTATTACAACTTTTATATCCTTCATATTATTGATTTAATGAACATATGAGAATTTTTGATAACAAGCTTTCAAGGATAAATTTTTTAATCTTGATTGGTATTCTGACATATCTTTTTGCAAATATGTCGAATGAGGATGCTTATGTAGAGGCAATATTAAAGGCATCCCCTTCTGTCATCAACATAAGCTCTAAAAAAAATAATGGAACTAGATCATATAACGGCGCATCTAAAAATGAAGTCATCGGTTCTGGAATCATTATTTCAAATGATGGGTATATTATTACTAACCTTCATGTAATTGAAGGCACAAAAATCGTTGAAGTGGAAATGGATAATGGACAGATTTATCCAGCATCTCTAATTGGATTTGATCGACGATCTGATCTTGCGGTAATTAAAATTAATCCAATGGATGCTTTAAAGCCTATTCAGGTATCAAATAGTGCATCGGTTCAAGTGGGTGATCAAGTAATTGCAATTGGAAATGCATTTGGGCTTGGCAAAACTTTTACTAGTGGAATTATTAGTGCCACTGGCAGAGATTATGGAAATCCATATCTTGAATTAATTCAGACAGATGCTGCTATTAATCCGGGTAATTCTGGTGGCGCTTTAATTAATCACAAAGGCAATCTTATTGGGATGAATACAAAAATTTTTTCAAAAACTGGGTCTTATGCTGGGATTGGTTTTGCCCTCCCAGCCAATAAAATGATAGAGGTTGCCTCAGAGATCATTCAATATGGCTCTGTGAAGAAATCATGGATTGGGGATTTTAGAGTCAAGCTTAAAAGATTTCTATTGAATGATAAGGTAACTTTCGGCCTAGAAATATTAGAGCTTAAAAATTATGGGCCTCTTTTTAAAGATAGAAAAATAAAACCAGGCGCAATTATCTTATCAGTTAACGATAAACCACCTTCATGGGAAAATTTAACTTATGCGCTGAATAATTCCTTTCCTGGAGATGAGATTAGCTTTCAAATTTTACAGGATTCTAACGTGCAGAATTTCAAAGTTATAACAGAAGGTATTCCCGATCAGTAAACCTTATTAAAAGGCAGGAAATAGTAATAGAGAATTAATCGTCTTTCCAAAATGGCTGGCGTTTTTCTAGAAAGGAGGCAATGCCCTCCTTTGCATCATCTGCAAGAGAGTTTTCAGTCATTAAATGTGAAGTGTAATTGTAGGCATCAGATAAAGTCATCTCATTTTGTTTGTAAAAAGCCTCCTTACCAACTTTTATTGTTGCAAGAGACTTTGTCGAAATCTGATTCGCAAGTGCCATTACATCAACATGCAGACTTTCTTCTGGCACATGATCATTAATGAGAGATACCCTTTTTGCTTCAGCTGCATCGATCATATCTCCTGTAAGCAGCATTTTCATAGCATCTTTTTTGCTTACATTTCTGGAGAGCGCAACCATTGGGGTTGAGCAAAATAAACCTATGTTTACTCCTGGTGTTGAAAATTTTGATGAATTCGAGGCTATTGCCAAGTCACAACTAGCCACTAATTGACACCCAGCAGCAGTTGCAATTCCATCAATCTCAGCTATCACTGGTTTTGGAAAATTTACGATCATTTGCATTAATGAGGAACATAAATTAAAAAGATCTAAAATGTATGCCCTGCCCTCATCTTCATTTTTTCTAGCTTCGGTTATATCTTTCAGGTTGTGTCCTGAACAAAAAACATCACCAACCGCTGCAATGATGATAACTTTAATTGAATTATCTGATGATGCCTTTAGTAAAAGCTTTTTAAGCTGGTTCATCATGTCTTTTGAAAGAGCATTTTTGTTGTTAGGGTCATCCAGTACCAATCGAAGGATGCTTGCCTGACTTTGATCAATCTTCAAAATGTTTTTTATATTTTCACTCATTATTTATTCAATTTTTTTCAAGAATTTTTTTTGGACATTTATTCATCACAACTGTTAAGCCAGCATTTTTGGCAAAAGATTCTGCCTCTTTGCTATATAGACCTTCTTGCATCCACAAAATTTTGGCTTTAATTTTTATTGTTTCGTTTGTAATGCTTGGGATATGTTCTATTGCTCGAAACACATCTACCATATCAATTTTTTCCCCTATAGCTTCAAGGTCTGCATAACACTGTTGACCAAGAATTTTAGTATTAGCTAAATTTGGGTTAACTGGAAAAATATCAAAACCATTGTCTTGAAGAAATTTCATCACTTTGTAGCTGTCTCTCTCCGGATTGGAACTAGCTCCAACTATTGCAATTGATTGAACCTCATCGAATATTGATCTTAAACTTTGATGATTCAATGCTTCTATTTGAAACGTGAGATTATTCTAGCCGCGCTCTTTTCGCAACTGGGGCCCATTAAATGAACTCCATCAATGCATGGCAGATCCATAATTTTTTCTATCAATTCTTGGCAGATTTGTTCACCAGTTTCTGAGGGTGAGTCACTTGCGTCTAATCGATTGAGTATTTCATCAGAGATGTTTACACCCCATAAATTTTTTCTAATCCAATCGCCTTGTTTAGCTGATTTTAACGGTCCCATTCCGATTATTACTTTGCAAGTATTAAAGGAACCTTGAGCATTTAATTTATCTGAATATTGTTTGATTACATCATAGTCAAAACAATATTGAGTTTGAACAAAACTAGCTCCCTTCTCTATCTTTGCAACTAATTTTTCCAGCGCATCTGACTTTGAGATTTGAGTGTATAAATCATCTGCCGCACCAGAAAATATTTGCAAAGGATTTTTTATAGAAGTTCCGTCAGACAAAGTTCCTCTTGATATAACCTCACACAATTCAATTAATCCATTTCCATTAAATTCATTAACAACTGCTGGCCCATTCCCGTCAGGCTGGTCTCCGCTTAAACAGAGAACTTTATTAATCCCAACAGACAGTGCACCAAGCAACACAGACTCCAAAGCAATCTGATTTCTATCCCTGCCGGTAAGCTGTAAAATAACATCCAGTCCTCTTCTTTTGATCTCTGATGCAACTAATAAGCTATTTAAACGACTCTTACAGTTTGGAGAATCTGTTACATTTACAGCATCAGCAATACCAATGAGCTCATTAACTTGATCTACACATTCTGCTAAATCTGTAGTGACATGAGGAGTTGTTTCAGATGTGAATATGAAGTCAGCGGTATTAAACATTTGTTTCTCCTGCAAATTAGTAAAAACAGAAAATTTTTACGAAATTAAAGATTATGCATTTCAATATGATAATTGTTTTTACAAAAATCGCTACTAATGAGGCAGCCTTGTGATATCAGCGCCAAGATATGATAGCTTTTCTTCAATTCTTTCATACCCCCTATCTATGTGATAAATGCGGTCTACAATCGTCTCACCCTTGGCACAAAGCCCAGCCAAAATTAAGCTTGCAGATGCACGCAAGTCTGTTGCCATAACTGGAGCTCCATTAAGACAGTCAACTCCTTTAATAAATGCATTGCTACCTTTGACGGTAATATCACAACCCATTCTGTTTAGCTCTTGCACATGCATAAACCTATTTTCAAATACATTCTCTGTTACCACCGAAGAGCCTTTGGACAATGCGTTCAATACGGTAAATTGCGCCTGCATATCTGTTGGAAATCCTGGAAATGGAGCTGTAGAAATATCTACCGGCAAAATAGAATCTTCTTTCATAATCAGCTGAATATAATCATCGCCAATATTTATCGAAGCCCCACTTAATTTCAATTTATCTAAAATATTATTCATGCGGGGAGCTTGAACATTTGAAATAGTTACATCACCGCCAGTTATAGCGGCAGCAATTAGATAAGTTCCAGCCTCTATTCTATCGGCGGGAATTGTAAATTCTGCTCCATTCAGATCATCAACACCATCAATAACAATTTCATCAGTTCCTGCTCCAATGACTTGGGCTCCCATAGCATTAAGAAAATTTGCTAAATCTTCAACCTCAGGCTCTTTTGCAACATTTCTTAAAACCGTTTGACCTTTAGCAAGAACTGCAGCCATCATAATATTTTCAGTTCCGGTCACAGAAACACCAGGGAAGGCAATTTCGCACCCAATTAATTTTTTTGCAGTTGCTTCAATGTAACCATTTTTTAGTTCAATCTTAGCTCCCAGTTTTTCCAAAGCATCTAGATGAAAATCAACTGGCCTTGTTCCAATCGCACAGCCACCTGGAAGCGCGATTCTTGCAAAACCATGACGAGCTACAAGAGAGCCTAGAACTAAAATAGAAGCGCGCATGGTCTTAACAAGTTCATATCTAGCCTCGAAGTCATGCAATTTAGATGTTGAAATTATGAAATCCATGCTCTCATTCAGAGTTATATCAGCCCCCATTGAGCCTAGGATTTCAAACATAGTTGTAATATCTTGAAGGTAGGGTAAATTTTTAAAAGTGATGGGCTTGTCGCTTAATATTGTTGCTGCCAGCATTGGTAAAGCAGCATTTTTTGCTCCTGAGCAAGAAATCGATCCAGAGAGTTTATTTCCACCTAAAATCTTTAATTTTTCCATAACTATCCTATCTCTGAGGGAGATTTTGTATTTAAACTCAAAGCATGCAACTCGCCTGATTTAAAATGCTCCTTTAAAACACTTAAAACTAACTTGTGCCGTTGCAGGGAAGTTAAACCCTCAAATTGTTCGCTCACAATCAAGACTTTTGAATTGCAATCCTCTCCATCAAAAGATATCTCAGCTTCAGGAAATTGTAATTTAAGAAAATGAGTAATATCCATTAGATTGATTTTAGAGGAAGATTAATCGAGATTCGCATCAGATGTCCAATGCTTTATTATTTCATCGATATTCTCGTTATGCTCTTTTGCAAGAGCCTGAAATTGATTTCTAAAAGTAAGGCCTAGGTTTACTCCGTTCACAATTATGTTAATGATTAACCAGTTTCCATTTTTATCTTTTCTTACCTTATAGGTTATGGGATAAATATTGCTAGAAGTAATTAGATTCTGCTGAACATCCTCGGTTGTTTTGAGTTCTATGACATCCGGAAAAATGGTGACAATTTTTTGATCACCCCATTGTGCCAGGGTTGAAGAATAGGTATCGAGCAGTGAAGTTTTGAAAGACTCAATAAATTGAAGTCTTTGTGATTTTGAGGCAGCAAGATAATATTTTTTACCCATTACACTTGCGCCAACTCTTCTAAAGTCAACCATTGGTTCAAAAACAGTATTTATCTTATCTTTAAATGATTCAGGATCATTGGTGTAGAGGGCTTGGTTATTTCTTATGATAGAAACCATTTCTTGAGCTTGAGAATCAATAAATTGATGTGGGTTAGATTCAGCGATCGCATCAATGCAAAAACAAAAGATCGCAAGAACAAAGGTAAGTGATTTCAAAGTGTGATTCATAAAGGTATTATAACATTAGTAAAAAACTATAAATAAAATATGAAAGATAAGGATTTTATCAGTTCAGCCTTAAAGGTTATTGAAATAGAGTCAAATGCTGTTAAGAGTTTAAGCAATCAAATAAAGCCTGATTTTATGGATCTCTGCTCAAATATTCTTAATACTCAAGGAAAATTAATTTTAATGGGTATTGGTAAATCTGGTCATATAGCTCAAAAAATTTCAGCAACACTATCAAGCACTGGTACTGCATCCTTTTTTATACATCCAACTGAGGCTGCTCATGGTGACTTAGGGATGATCAACAAGGAAGATTCGATCTTAATTTTGTCTAATTCAGGAGAAACAAAGGAAATAATTGAGATTTTGCCTGCTTTAAAGCGTTCAACCTCTAATATTTTTACTCTTACGAACAGCAACCAATCAACTATTGCAAAAGCGGGAAAAATTAATTTAGTGATTAATGCTGATGAGGAAGCTTGCCCATTAGATCTCGCCCCAACTTCTTCAACCACAATTGCTTTAGTATTTGGAGATGCTCTAGCAATTGCTTTATTAGAAGCACGCGGATTTAGCAAAGATGATTTTGCAAAATCTCATCCAGCTGGACAGCTTGGGAAAAAACTCACAACACTCGTTCAAGATTTAGCAGTCATGAATGAAAAAGCTCCAATGGTCGATCAAACCACTTCTTTAAAAGAAGCATTGATGGAGGTAACTGGAAAAAAGCTTGGGTTAACTTTGGTTTTGAATAAGAAAAAAATTGTTGGAGTTTTTACAGATGGCGATTTGAGAAGATGCTTGAATGATGAAGTAGATATAAATAATACGCCGATCAAGGACGTAATGACAAGTACATTTAAGAGCATTGAGAGCAATGCCCTTGCAATTGATGCTGCTGAAATGATGGAAAAATATAAAATTTTTAGCTTGGTCGTTAATTCCTCTACACATAAAGAAGATACCATTGGTATTATTACAATGCATCAACTTCTTGAAGCAGGAATGATTTAATTCAAAGAAATG
>JAQWJG010000005.1 GCA_029248485.1 SAR86 cluster bacterium
ATTATTATCTTGATCAAGTTCCTGATGCTGAGGTGGCATTTATTTCTACCAATCCTTCTAATGGGGCTGTAAAGACCTATATTGGTGGCTTGAATTTCTCAAAAAGTAATTTCGATAGGGTGAAGCAATCATACCCTCAAGCTGGTTCAAGCTTCAAGCCATTTATTTACGCCTCTGCTTTTGCAAATGGTTACAAGGCATCTGACAAAATAAATGATGCCCCTATTATTTTTGAAGACTCAAATTTAGAGAGTAGTTGGAGGCCAGAAAATTATACTGGCAAATTTTATGGACCTATTAGGCTCAGAGAAGCCCTAGTTCAGTCTATCAATATAGTTTCTATTAAGTTATTAAGAGAAATGGGAATTCCATTGACTCAAAATTATTTATCAAGGTTTGGCTTCTCTAAATCAAGACTGGCTCCAGATCTTTCGTTAGCACTCGGATCATCAAGCTTTTCTCCGGCTGAGATGGTTCGAGCATACAGTATCATGGTTAATTCTGATGACCCTAAAGATTTATTTTTTATTGAAAGGGTTGTGGACAGAAATGGAAAAACTATTTTTCAAAATCCTCAAGCAAAAATTAAGACAAAAAATATCAATGCTTTTCCATGGTTTCAAACCCAGTTAACAGAGGAAATTAAACCTTTTTATTTATTGCCGCCTATCCAAAATGAATCTTCAGTACCAATTGATCCTAGGGTAACTTTTGTTACAAAAGACATATTACGAGAGGCTCTTTCAAGAGGTAGTAACGGAAGAAAAACACAAGCTTTAAATAGAAGTGATATAGCAGGAAAAACGGGCACTACAAATGATGCAATAAGCACTTGGTTTTCTGGTTTTCATAATGATTTAGTAACGACTGTATGGGTTGGAACTGATGATTTTTCTTCATTGGGAGATAATGAATTTGGCTCCAGCATAGCATTGCCTACTTGGGTTGACTTTATGAAAACAGCACTAGTTGGTCTGCCTGAAGAAGACTGGAAAATTCCAAATGGATTATCTTATGTGAGGGTTGACCGTGAGACAGGTAAGCCAGTTGATGAAAGCAGTAAAAACTCTTACTTTGAGCTTTTTTTAGATGAATAAACTTAACTCTTAAAAATACTACTAGAAATAAGTGACCAATAATTTTCAATATAGCCACTTGGTATTTCTTTAAACTTATTTCTAATAAATCTAGAAATCATTCCTTCCATTATTGTGGTAATTAGATGGGCGCTTTGACCTGCGGTCAACTGCAGCGAATCTTTTTTTGAGGATAGCAATTGTTTGATTGAAAGCTCTAATCTTTCATAGAACTGATTGACAGAGTCGATGACATTTTGTTCACTTGGTCCTAATGCTTCACGAGATAAAATTCGAGCAAAGCCTTTGTTTTTTTCAAGAAATATTGCATAAAAAAAGAATATTAATCTTACTTTTTCTTCAGCCTCAATATCAGAGTCTTTTTTTATTTCTCCAACTTTTTGGAAGATCGTCTGATCACAGAATGTGAATAACTCTAAAAAAATTGATCTTTTGCTAGGAAAATGCCTGTAAAGGGCTGCTTCAGTCACGCCGCTTTCTGCTGCAAGAACAGCTGTTGTAACCTTAGTAGCATCCCTTTCTTCTAAAAGCTTTGCTAAGCTCTGAAGGATAATTTGCTTTCTGTCTTTTGACATAGCTTTAGCTTATCTCAATGTTAATTGTTTCATCAATTTTTTTTAGTTGATTGAGAAATAAATTTTGTATTTCATTTAGTCTCTCTGGAGAATTTGCCTCAAATCTCAAAACAAGCTTTGGGGTTGTATTTGAGGCTCTAAGCAAACCCCAGCCGTCATTAAAGTTTACCCTAAGGCCATCTATTGTAATTTTTCTACCTTCTCCAAATTCAGATTGAGAAACAAAATCCTCAACTATTTTGAATTTCTCTTCTTCATTTACATTTATATTTAATTCAGGTGTTGAAAAGGCCTTTGGCAACTGATCAAACATTGTAGAAAGAGAGGATGAAGAATTTTTTATTACTTCTATTAGCCTAAAAGCCGAATAATGCCCGTCATCGAAACCATACCATGCATCATTAAAAAAGATATGGCCGCTCATTTCTCCAGCAAGCGGAGCGTTAGTTTTTTTGATGGTATTTTTAATGTGAAAATGTCCTGTAGGAGACATGATTGGTATGCCGCCAGCTTCTGTAATAATTTCGGCGAGTAAATTCGTGCACTTGACATCAAATACTATTTCTTTGGTTTTGCTATTTTGTAAAACTGATCTACTAAATATCATCATCAGCTGATCCGGGTAGATAATTTCACCTAGATTGCTCACCACTCCCAGCCTGTCTCCATCTCCATCAAATGCAATGCCAAGATCTGCTTCCTCTTCTTTGACACTTTCAATCAAATCTTGAAGATTTTCCACCTTGCCCGGGTCAGGATGATGATTAGGAAAATTTCCATCAATTTCACAAAATAACTCGACTACTTCATGCCCCAGTGCACGCATTAATTTAGGTGCAATTTCTCCAGCTGAACCATTGCCACAATCAATAACAACCTTGATTTTTTTTGAGTTCTTGGATGCTTGAGATTTTACCTCTTCAATATATTCATCCATTAGATCTTTTTTAACGATTTCAAATCCAATGTTTTTAGAGTCTGGTTTGTTTGAAATTAAATCAAGCATCTCAATCCCAGAGACTGGCAAGTCATTAATTACAATTTTAAAACCATTATAATTTTTTGGATTATGGCTTCCGGTTATCATAACGCCTGATTTTGAGGTAAGTTTTTTTGCAGCAAAATAAAGAAGCGGGCTTGTTACTATGCCTACATTCACAATGTTGATTCCAAGGGATTGCAATTCTTTTGAAAGCAGTTTCAATATATCTTCTCCGGATAGCCGTCCATCTCTGCCTAGCGCTAACTCATTCACTCTCTCATCAGAGCATTTTTTCGCTATAGCAGATGCTATAGCTTTTATTGAAAATTCATTGATTTGCTCAGGTACTATTCCGCGAATATCATATTCCCTGAAAATGGATTCATCGATCATAGCAATTTTAATTTCATTATATGAGTTGTTTTGTCATAATAGCTGAGACTTAAAACCATAGACAACATGTTTCTTAACACAGACGCAAAATTTATTTGGCTGAATGGAAATTTTCAGCCATTTAATGATACAAATATTCATCTCTTATCTAATACTTTGCATTACGGAATGGGTGTTTTTGAGGGGGTGAGAGCATATGAAACAAATGATGGAGGGGCTATATTTAGGTTAATTGATCACACCGAAAGATTATTTTCTGTAGCATCAAAAATTAATATAAGCATTCCGTACTCTGCAAATGATTTGTGTCAAGCTCAAATAGATACAATGTCAAAGAATAACCTTAGAGAGGGCTATATTAGACCAATTGTTTTTCTTGGCAGTGAGTCTATGGGTCTCAGGTCCCAAGACTCACTTTCTGTTAATGTTGCTATTGCATGCTGGGAATGGCCCTCATATATGGATCCAGGAGCTAAGAAAAATGGTATTTCAGTTATCAAATCTCCCTTCCAGCAGTATGACAATCCTTTGTATTCAAACAATAAAATTATTGGTACATATGTTAATTCCATTATGGCGGTTAATGATGCTATTTCTAAGGGTGCTGAAGAGGCAATACTTTTAGATAAAAATGGTTACATTTCTGAGGGGAGTGGAGAAAATCTTTTTATCGTAAAAAACTCTACTTTAATTACTCCCACCACAGATTATTGTTTAAACGGGATTACTCGACAAAGCGTCATATCTATTGCTAAAAATCTTAATTATTCAGTTGAAGAAAGGAACCTAACTTTTGATGAATTATTAGATGCTGATGAAGCGTTTTATTCCGGAACTGCTGTTGAGATTACTCCAATTACAAGCGTTGATGGTGCCACAATCGGCTCAGGCATAATTGGTCCTGTTACTGAAATTTTACAGAATAAATATTCTGAAATAGTCTGTGGCCAAGATACCAGCTATTCGGACTGGCTTACAGCAATCTAAACATTAATTTAAATTGAATCCAAAATTAAATATTGCTATCTCAAGCTATCGCAGTGCTCCATTTGGGGGCGGCCAAGGCATATTTATCTATGAGCTATCAAAGGCATTGCAAGCACTAGGTCATAATGTAGATATTATCTCCGGTCCCCCATATCCAAATTTAGAGCCAGATATTAACTTAATTAAATCTCCTGGATTAGATTTATTTAGTACTTTTGTCTTTAAAGAGAGGCTTTCTCTTTTTAGAAATAAAAAAAATAAATCTCTAGATGATTGGTATGAATTTTTTTCCACTTTGTTAGGAGGTTTCCCTGAAATTAAAACATTTGGGCATAGGTTGAATAAGGTACTTGCCAACTCCTCGTATGATGTATTGATTGACAATCAATCTATTAGCTTTGGTATTCTTGAGATTCAGAAAAAACTTCCTGTTCTTGAAATCATCCATCATCCTATTTCAAAAGACTACAAATACGACCTTAAATTTTCCAAAGGAATAATCCAAAAAATTTCAAAATGGCGGTGGTTCTCTTTTTTAAAAATGCAAAAAAAAGTTGCTCCGAAACTTAGAGCTATTTCAACTCCATCATTTAATTCAAAAAAAGATATTGCAAAAGATTTTAATGTTTTAAGCAAAAATATTTTCGTTATACCCAACGGAATTGATTTTCAAAAATTTTCTCCTAAAAAAAATATCTCTCGAATTCCTGGGCAGATCATCACTACTGCAAGCGCAGATGTTCCTTTGAAAGGTTTGGACTTTACTTTAAAAGCTGTCTCTCAGTTAAAAAAAGATTTTCCCTATATTAGATTAGTTATTATTGGAGCTGCCAGAGCTGGAGGACATACAGAGCGTTTGATACAAAAACTAAAAATCGAAGCAAACATTGTTTACAAAACCAATTTAACAAAAGAAGAAATTGCAACTGAATATGCAAACAGCAATATTGCAATTGTTAGCTCATTATATGAGGGATTTGGTTTTCCAGTTGGAGAGGCAATGGCAAGCGGCATTCCTTTGATAGCTACTAATGTTGCTTCTATCCCAGAAATCACCAGCACTTTTGCTGAGCTAATTCCTGTAAGTGATTCAAAAAGCATTGAAAGATCTATAATTAATATCCTATCCAACCCATCCAAATATCAGAGTAGAGCCGATGAGGGTAGAAAACATATAATAGAAAACTTCGATTGGTATAAAATTTCAAAGTCTTACGAGACTTTGATTTATAGAATTATTCAAGATTTCAAATGCTAACTTTTAATTTAAATAAAATTCACCTTCCGCCTAAGGCAAGAATCTTAGATGTAGGTTGTGGAGAAGGGCGTCATATTTTTGGTTCCTTGCAGGCATATACAGACGTTTTTTGCACAGGAATAGATCAAGATATTCCCTCTTTAATTAAATGCAAAGAAGGCTTAGATTTTTTTAAGGAACTCGATACTGCCTCAACAGTTTTCATGCAAGGCTCTGTCTATAAACTTCCGTTTGAAAATAATAGCTTTGATCTTGTTATCTGTTCAGAGGTTCTAGAGCATTTAGATAATTACCATGCCGCAATTGAAGAGATTTATAGAGTCTTAAAACCCAAAGGAAAATTCTTACCTAGCGTTCCCTCATTTTGGCCAGAAAAAATATGTTGGTCTCTCTCGTCTGGCTATCAAAATATGCCTGGCGGCCATGTAAGAATTTTTAAGAAACATCAAGTAATTAGTGAGATCGAAGGTCATGGATTTACTTATGATTATTCCGAAAGATTTCATGGTTTGCATAGCGCATATTGGTGGCTTAGGTGTCTTTTTTGGAACAACCAAGATACAAATTATCTAGTAAAGATATATAAAAAATTTCTTGAATATCAAATTCTTCAAAATCCAGCATGGTTAAATAATTTTGAAAAAGTTCTCAATCCTATTTTTGGTAAAAGTGTCGCATTTTATTTTGAAAAAAAATGAAAAATTTTCCAAACATATCTTTTATTAAACCTGACTCCCTTGATGGACTAAATCATTTAGGTAAATTTTTAGATGAAATCCAATTTCTTTCTGGGGCTATTCCCTCCAATCAAGACGGTTCTCATGACCCTTGGGATCATCTTGAGGCAGTAATGGGCTTGACTACTTTAGGCTATAAAACTCAAGCTCTAAAAGGCTTGCATTGGATGTCTGCTAATCAAAATGATGATGGGAGCTGGTATAACCTATATCAAGATGAGGAGCCATTAGAGCTTAACAAACAAACCAACTATGCTTCATATATTGCTGTTGCTGTATGGCATTTTTATTTACTCAATAATGATACTAATTTTTTACAAAACTTTTGGGAACCAGTCAAAAAAGGCATTTTATTTTCTCTTTCTGTTCAACATAGCAATGGAGCAATTGCATGGAATATAGATGAGTATGGAAAAATTGATGAGGATTATCTTGTGACAGGCTGCAGTTCTATTGCGAAAAGTATTGAGTGTGCAATTGCTATTTGCCAAGTCTTAGGCCACCAAAATTATGAATCAGAATGGAAAATCGCACATTTAAAATTAATCACAGCCCTTGAAAATCCATCTGAAATTTTTGACTTACAAAAAGACCGTAGTAGGTTTTCAATGGATTGGTATTATCCGATTCTAGGCGGAATTAATTCCAAAACAAGGATCGCTTCTTTAATAACAAAAATTCAAGATTCTTTTTGGATTGGGGGCCTTGGAATCAAATGTGTATCAGATGAGCCTTGGGTAACTGTTGCTGAAACCAGTGAGTGCTCCATAGCATATAAAAAAATTGGAGAAGATAAAATAGCATCAGAGCTACTTTATAATGCTATTGCTATAGTTGATAGCAAGGGCATACCTTATATGGGTTGGCAATTTAGTGAAAAAATTTACTGGCCAGACGAAACGCCAACCTGGACATCTGCAGCATGCATCCTAGCTGCTGATGCTAATAACCGACTGACCCCTGGAGCTGATTTATTTCTTAAACAGCAATTTAAGCCTTAGTAAGGCATACAATTGTGTCTACTCTTTCAAATAGTTGAAAACCTTCCTTTAACGCTTTTTGAAAAACTAGATATGGTGCTTGCCCACCATCTTCTGGTTTCTCATAAATGTCATGAATAACTAATGCTCCCTGGGAATGAAGTTTAGAGCTCCAGTTATCATAATCACTCATTGCTGATGCTTCAGTATGACTACCGTCAATAAACAAGAGACCTAATTCTGTTCCCCATGAAGGAGCGATAGAATTTGCATTAGCAAGAATTGGAATTACCCATTTGCTTTCTTCAAATTGCTGAAGGTTTGATTGCATTAATGGCACAGTATTCACACGGCCTAATTTTTCATCATAAATTTTCTCATCAAAATATTCTTCACCAAGCTGATGCTCTTCTGAACCAGAATGATGGTCCACTGTATATACCAACTGATTGTGGATTGAGCTTCCAGCAGCTATATATAATGCAGACTTGCCTCCAAATGTACCAATTTCAAGCGCAGGTCCATAATGAGCAAACTCTTCCGCCCATTTCGTCAATGCTAATCCCTCATGACTGGGCATGAAGCCTTTAAGATTATTTAATTGATCAAAGTCCATATTATTTATAAAAGTTTTTTCCAACCGTCGATTTAAATCGCCTATG
>JAQWJG010000012.1 GCA_029248485.1 SAR86 cluster bacterium
AAAAACATACATATTTTGAAACTCAGGTAACAGACATGAAGTTTGATCAATTAACACAAGAATGGTCTGTGGATTCAATATGTCATGGAAAAAAAAATACAGAAAGAATAAATATAATAATCTCTTGCGTTGGGCAGCTGAATCAACCAAAAATACCTGAAATCAATGGTTTAGAATATTTTCAAGGAGATATGTTCCATTCTTCTCAATGGCCAAATTTTGATACTATCTCTGGAAAAAAAGTTGCTGTAGTTGGCAGTGGTGCTAGTGCATTTCAGATAGTCCCCAGCATTGCAAAATCTTGTAAGGAGCTTACAATTTTTCAGCGCTCACCTCCATGGATGTTTCCGAATCCTCAATATCATAAGGAGGTTGATGACGAAAAAAAATGGTTATTGGAAAATTTACCATTTTATTCTCGGTGGTATAGATTTTTACTTTTTTATCCCGGATCAGATCAGTTGCTTGATTCTTTGTTTATTGATCCTGTTTGGAAAGACAGAAGTGATTCTATCAATCAAGAAAATGATGAGATGAGGGAGCTTTTTACTACTGCGATGTTGGCGCAAATCTCTGATCAATCTCTTGTTGATAAAGTCATCCCGGACTATCCGCCATTTGGCAAGCGAATGCTGCAAGACAATGGCGCATGGCTAGAGGCACTGCATCTACCAAATGTGACTTTGCTTAACGAGGGAGTGGAATACATGAGCTCTCAAGGGGTTGTGAGTTCCGGAAAAGAGCTTGAGTTTGATACGATTATTTTTGCTACAGGCTTCAAAGCGAAAGATTTTTTCTATCCTATAAATATAGATGGAGGTTCAGGTAGTTATGAAAAGATTTACAGGGATTCGCCTAGGTCCTATTTGGGTATCACATTCTCTTCTATGCCAAATTTTTTTGCTATGTATGGGCCAGGAACCAATTTAGCTCACGCAGGGAGCATTATCTTCAATTCCGAATGTCAAATAAATTATATTTGTTCAGCAATTGAATATATGCTTAGTAACGACCTTAAAGTTATAAGAGTTAAGCCGAAAATAGAAAAGGAATACCAAGATAGATTTGATATGAGACATGAAAAAATGGTTTGGCAGCACCCAAAGGTTTCAAGCTGGTATCAAAATTCAAAAGGTAAGGTTGTGACCACATCTCCATGGAGATTGGTAGAATACTGGAATTGGACAAATAACTTTAATCAAGATGATTATGAATTTTAAATTATTTTTTATTGGATTAATTGCCTTCAGCCTTATGGCCAATGCTGAGGACAAAAGACCTAATGTAATTATATTTCTTGTGGATGATCTTGGTTGGGCTGATATTTCATTGAGAGGTGCGCCCATAGACACTCCAGCAATTGATTCATTATTTTCAGAGGGATTAACATTAGACAGGTTTTATGCAACACCAATATGTAGCCCAACTAGAGCAGCCTTGATGACAGGGCGTGATCCTTTAAGGCTAGGGATTTCTTACTCAGTAGTGATGCCATGGATGAATAATGGAGTACATCCAGATGAGCATTTTATGCCAGAATCATTTAAAGCAGCTGGGTATCAAACCGCTATGGTCGGCAAGTGGCATCTAGGGCATTCTCAAGAAATCTTCCATCCAAATGCAAGAGGTTTTGATGATTTTTACGGGCATATGCATACTGAAGTTGGATACTTTCCCCCATTTGCAAATCAAGGCGGAATTGACTTTCAAAGAAATGGAGTAACTATCACAGATGAGGGTTATGAAACATTTTTATTGGCAGATGAAGCTTCCCGATGGATCAAAGCAAGAGACAGAGAAAGGCCTTTTTTTCTGTATATGCCATTTATTGCTCCTCATAGTCCTTTGGAAGCCCCAGATGACCTTGTGCAAAAATATAAAAATTTAGTGGATACAAGAGAGCTCACAAGAAGTGCTGCAATTGATCGAACTAGAACATTAAATGGATTTTCACCAAGTGCACGACCTATGTATGCAGCTGTTGTAGATGGATTAGACCAAGCAATAGGTCAAGTTTTAGATACTTTAGCTAATGAAGGTATTGAAGAAGAGACCATCATATTATTCAGCAGTGATAACGGAGGGGCTGCATATGCTGGAGGAGGCGCTGACAACTTTCCATTGCGAGGAGGTAAAGGAGATACTTATGAGGGAGGGATTAGAGTTATTGCTGCCATGAAGTGGAAAGGCAAGTTAGATGCAGGAAAAAACTTTGAATCAATAATGACTGTAATGGATGTTTTCCCAACCCTTGCTAGCGCTTCAAGAGTTCCAATGTTGAATACGAAAGAAATTTGGGGAAGAGATATGTGGCCTGCAATAAAGAGTGGAAATGATATAAAGCTCAACAAGGAAGTGTATTTTGCATCTGAGACTCCTAATTATGGAGAATTTCATACAACAGTTTTTAATGACAAGTGGAAATTGGTTCAAGTTATAACAAGCTCTTTATTAGAGATTAATGTAGAAAACAAATTGTTTGATATCAGCAATGATCCAAATGAATATGATAATTTAGCAGATGAATATCCAAAGCTGGTTGAAATCATGGCTAACAAAATTAGAGAATGGCGTGCCCTGCATCCAATATCAGGGATTAGAGCTCAATTAGTTCCTCCTCCAGGATGGAGGGCTCCAAAAGATTGGACAAGTTACACCATACCTATTGAAAAGCTTCAGGAAGATGCATCATTGGGTTTTGGCGCTCATGCTCACCAGATATTAGATTATTTAATCAAGGATCATGGAAGAATTATCTATGATTGCAAGCCAGGTGACTGGGAGCGAGGAAAATGTGAGTCTCCAGAAAAACCCTCAAACCATCAACACTAATGAAACATCTTTTTTTATGTTCCCTTATTTTCTTTAGCTTTGAGATATTTGCTCGACAAATAGACGAAGCTACTTTTTCCTATTGGAACAAGCCTGACTCAAAGATTTATTATTCTGTACCAGAATCTATTGATGAAAATACAAAAATTATTTTTATTATGCATGGAGCCTCTAGAAATGCAGAAAAGTATATAAATGATTGGTTACCTTTAGCTCAAAACAGGAATGTCGTACTTATAGCTCCAGAATTTTCCAAAGAACGTTTTCCTGACTATGTTTATTTAATGATGAGTACGGAGAAAGGCAAGCTATTAAAAGATCAATCACTTTATCTGAATGATTCATTGGGTCTGCTTTTTGATTTTTTTAAAGCCAAACTAAAACTCTCGACTACAACCTTTAGACTTTATGGTCACTCTGGAGGATCTCAATTTGTTAATAGATATCTTTTACTAAGTGATGAAACAAGAATTGAAAAAGCTGCTATGGCAAATGCAGGATTTTATACTTTTGTTGATCATCAAAGCCCTTATCCATTCGGCATTAAAAATATGAATGTTTCAGATGAAAGAATTGAGTGGTTTCTTAGATTGAAAGGAGGAGTTTTTCTGGGGGATACAGATAATGATCCAGCTCATCGCTCCTTGCCTTCAATGCGCAAAGCAAAAAAACAGGGAAGGCATCGATTTGAAAGAGGGACAAATTTTTTTAATGATTTAATTGCGCTGGGAGTAGAAAAGAATCTACCTTTCAGATGGAGATATCAGTCCGTTCCCAGGGTTGCGCATGACAATGCTGGCATGAGCTTGGCCGCATCTGAGTTTTTGTTAGAAGATCTTTAAACTGTATTTTTAGCAATAAATTCCTCAGCTGCACTAAAAATTTTAATTTTTCTTTCCTCGTTCATTTTGTCTAAAGACTTTGGCATTAAAGCCAGCCTTGGGTTCGTGGCAAAAAATTCTCTATTATTTTCTATAAATCTCCAATACAGGCCATCAACAGCATCGCACCATTCTCCCTTTTTGTAATTTGACATTCTAAGCATATAACTTGATCCACAGATATAAGGTTTTGTTGAAAAGATGCCTCCGTCGGCATAGGTCCCCATTCCAAATACATTTGGCACCATAACCCAGTCAGCAGAGTCAACATACATCTCCATAAACCATTGATAAATCTCGGTTGGCCTAACATTAGATAGATTCATTAAATTAGAAATAATCATCAGTCTGTTTATATGATGGGTATAACCAGTAGCAATAGATTCCTTGATTGCATCATCAAGCGGGGGAATGCCTGTTTGTCCTAAATACCAATTCTCATTCAGACTTTTCTCATGAGACCAATAGTTCATTTCTTTGTATTGAGGCATGTTCTGCCAATAAACCCCTCTAATAAACTCTCTCCATCCTAAAATCTGCCTTACGAAACCTTCAACAGCATTGATTGGAATTTCATGATCTGCTTTGCTGTAATAACTTATCGCATCAACTATGCATTCCATAGGATCCAATAAACCAGAATTTATATATGGCGATAAGAGGGAGTGAAATAAAGTTGTATTTTCTTTGTCTATTGCATCTTGGAAATCTCCGAAAGATTTAAAATAAGTCTTTAAAAAATTCTTTAATTGTTTTCTAGCTTCAGAATGCGTGACAGCCCAATTAAAATTTTCTAAATTCCCCATCGAATCAGGAAAACAATTTTCAACATCAACCATAGTTGAAATTGTTAATTCATCGGATTTTAGATTCGGTCTAGGCTGCGGAGAATTTTTAAGCTTTGAAATACTTTTTTGATTATCTTTATCATAATTCCATTTGCCACCCAAGGGTTTATTACCTTCCATCAGAAGACTGTATTTTTTTCTTAACCAACGATAATAGTATTCTTGCACTAGAGATTTTTTATCTTTAGACCATTCTGCAAAGCCTTCGATCGAATCAATAAACTTTGTATCTGGGTGAATTTTTAATTCAACATTATGTTTAGATCCAAAGAACATAAGTTGGGTTAAGATTCCATGATCACTTGGCTGAGTAACATGAAGAATATTAAAGCTATTTTTTTTATGTAATGCCTCTAACTCATGCATAAGATCGATATTTCTATCTTTGGTAATTTTTATATGGATAATATTTTTAAACTTAATTTCTAATTCTTTCCTCCAATGTCTTAGAGCTGATATTAGTAAAACTAATTTATGCTTGTGATGATTGATTTGATAAAAAGTGTCACATGGTTCATATATCAACAATGGATCTGAGCTTTTGATTGATGAGAGGACTGTATTATTTGTTGATAAATCGTCTGGAAAAATTAATCCGATTTGTTTCATAGTCTAATCTCATTTATATATTCACCCAACGCACTTCCAGAAATATAGGCTGATTCAACGCGCGGTGAAATATTCCAATCACCAATTGCAAAAGAATTATCTGAAATAAATGTAAATTTATTTTTAAGATTTGATCTGTTGCATAAAGCATATTTCCATCGAAAGATTCCCGAATGTATGATTTCATACTCTCCACTGAAAATGTTTCTGAAAGAATTTTCAGCGCTCGCTTGAATCGTGGAGTCAGAATTGTCCATCATAGCTATGCTAGCTTTTGATGAAAATTGTAAAACCCAGGTTTCTTTATTTTTACTATTGTAAAAACCACTTGATCCAAGCCATGCCACATCTTCGTTGATATTTTTATATGCATTGTGCTCATAAAAATGATTTCCATTAATTGACATTCCAACAGATAAACAAGGACTAAAAATTGCATCATGTTCGATTTCAGTTTGAAAAATTTCTCTTGCCTGAGGAAGAGGGAGGCTGGAAATTATTATATCGTAAGAAATTTTCTGGCCTGAATCAAAACTTATCAGTTTTCTTTTTTCATCTATATCTATCGCTTTATGATTGTAATGTATATTTAAAACCTCATCATATTTTTTAAGAAGGCTATGCATGCCATCCCTTCCTACAAAATAGTTTTCGGATTCAATATTAGAACCTATATCAACATCAAAACAAGACCCAAGGAAATTTATAGCATTGCTGTCACTCAAAAAGTTTTGAAAAGAGGTTGTTCTGGCTGTACAGAATTGTGCGCCAAAATGAAACACTCCCTCAGGCAATCTTTTTGCGCAGAGCCTTCCTCCCATACCTCGAGATTTTTCATAAATCTGTACATCAAAATTCTTATAAAGGCTAAGAGCGCATGCTATTCCACTCATGCCGGCTCCCAAGATAATAATCTTAGGTTTTTTAGACATTTTTATATTGTTTGCTTATAAATGATCCCATCCTTCATAACAAAGCTTACATTTTTAACCGTTGATATGTCTAATAAAGATGCTTTGAAAAGTGCAACAATTGAAACTGCAAAGCTCCTTAGGGTCGAAGATATATTGGGTAAAATAAAACCTGGAATGTTAGCTGACATAATAGCTTTTCAAAAAAATCCTATTGAAGA
>JAQWJG010000033.1 GCA_029248485.1 SAR86 cluster bacterium
CCACCTGAAAATAGTCCCTCTCTTCCAGTGATAACTAATGCTCCTGAGTCTCTTGGCACTTTTGCCAAAAGTTCATTTACCTGGGAAAGCATGTCATATGAAAAAGCATTTGCTTTGCCATCATCGAGCTTAATTATTGAAATATCACCTTCTTTAGATAGAGTTGCAATTGGATCTGCCATTTTTTTTTGGTACCTGATTAATGCGTTGAATATATGTTAACAAGAATTACTCCATTTACTATTAAGAATAATCCTAAGATAGCTTGCCAGCTCAATCCCTGACCATAGATAAAATAAGACAAGACTGCAATTGATAAAACGCCCAAGCCACTCCAACACGCGTAAACAATAGCAAGCGGTATAGCTCTTAAAGCAAGTGTTAAGAAATAGAAGGAAGCAAAATAACAAATACTCATAATGAAAGTTGGTAACTTTTCAGAGAACTCCTTGGTGAGAGGAAGCATTAGGGTTCCTGCGACCTCGAAAATAATAGCTCCTAATAAAGATAAATATGCTGACATAAAATAAATTTTGTCTTATTTAGAATTATTGTCTAGATAAGTCTTAACTTTAAGCATGGCATTCTCTCTAATATCCATATAAAAAAGCGCGTAATCTAAGCCGTGATAGTTTCCTTCTGAGCCGCCAAATGCTTGAAATCTAGTGCCGGTCTGATCAGTTGTAAAAAGCAGTCCATTCTTGCACTGGGCTTGAACATATTGTTTAAGTGGAGCCTCCAAAGGCCCAAAAGTTTCTCCCTTAGGGTCATCATCGCCAGTGAAATCTAATGCAAATTCACCTGAAACATAAACAGCACCCTTGGCATCAGCAAGATTAGATATAGCTCCCTCATTTTTCCAGGTGATGGGATTTACACAAATATTATTATTATAAATTGGCATTTCCTTACTCAAATAATTCACATTGTATGTATCCCAATGCACCAAGCATCCCAATTGTGTTGGGCTATCACAAATCGAGATTTCGCTCATTTCATTCATTCTATCTTTAGCAATTGTGCCGCCAATAATATAAGCCCCAACCATCCTTGAATATAAATCTGTTCCATCGATTTCTTCTGCTAACAATCTGATCGAGTGATGTGTGCCTTGGCTATGGCTTGAAATAATAAATGGTCTTCCCTTGCTGAAATTGTTAATAAAATACTTAAAAGATTTTTTTACATCTTGATATACGAATGCGTGAACCTCCTCACGAAGTTCATCAGTTCCAAAATAACTATAAATAGATGCTTGACGATAATGAGGTGCATAAATACTGCAGCAACCATTATACGCGCTAGCTTGATTAGCCATCATCCATTGAGTATTTTCTTTAGTTGCTGACTCCTCTTCAAGAGGATCAGTCCATGTATGTCCTTTTAAATACCCAGTAGGATGCACAAAAAACACATCTACCTCTGAATTTAATTGATCAATGCCATCTTCCCCAGCAGGAATTAAATCAGCCTCATCTTCAATTGAGGGAAGAGATGCCCAGGAACTTTCTTTGGAATAATCGAGCTGTGGAACTGCATCATTGGGGTTAAATGGGTGATCTGGTCCACCAAAAAAATAACCATATGCGGTTTCAAGTGTTAGGCCTTGATCGCGCAGCTCATCAATATAAGGAAAGACCCAAGCAACAAATAATAAAAGTAGACATGCAAAGGTTAGAAGTATTTTTTTCATGAAATTAATTTATTTTTTTCAGCAACCAAAGACCAAGCCAGGTGCTAATGATGGCTTTAAATGTTTGAGAAAGAATAAGCGGTAATGAAAACACAAAATTCAACCAAGCATTCCAAAACCATGAATAAAACCAATCTACTATTGGCAGCAATAGTGTGAAGTAGTTTTTGATAAATTCAATATTGGATAATGTTAGAACTTCATAATCGGATGAGAGCACAACTTGAATACCCCATAAAACAACAATAACTTGGATGGGTGTTGTAGCAATGCAAAAGTATGCAATAATTTTAAGAAATGTATTCATGGCGAACTTACTCTATGAATAACTATAGTTTGTTTAAAGGAGAAATAAAAATGTATAAAAAATTTAGCTTACTTTCGCTGTTGATGATTGCTGTCTCAGTAGCTGCCTATGAGCCTTATGGACCTCATACCTCAGACAAATGGCAAATATGGGCTTATTCCAGTGCCGCCCCTTCTTTCATTGGCGATAATGCCGCCATCATAGGCGCAAGTGGAGAGATTATCAGAGAGGGCAGCAATGGTTGGACATGTCAATCTGGAAATCCAAGACCTTATCCTGAAAAAGGTTGGAAAAATCCTCATGAAGCTATGGCGGTATGTCATGACGATGAGGGCATGAAATGGATGATGGCATATATGCAGGGTAAAAAACCTGAGATGGAGCGAGATAGTTTCATGTGGATGCTTAATGGAGATATGGGAGAAGATAATACCAAGGCGGGAGTCTTTAATAAGAAAGATTCAGCTCCTGGTCAATGGATTGAATCTGGCCCTCACCTAATGCTAATGCCGAAAGACCCAGCTACCATTGAAAAATTTCCTACAGATTTTATGAGTGGTGCACCCTACGTAATGTTTGCGGGGACTGATTATGCACATTTGATGATACCTACCGAAGGTTATTACAAGTACACCAAGTAGTTAGACTTATAAAGAAGCCCTGTTAAAAAATAGGGCTTCTACTTTGAGCCACTTTGCCAGGATATAATAGATAGAGGAATGGTAAGCAAATAAATCAATGCTAGAACATTTATGGTGATCCAGAGAAAGTTAATCATGCTTAGCGCAATGATAGAAAATAAAATAAGAAATACTAACTTAGATTGGATGAATACCCTCTTTCGCTTTATTGAAAAAGTTGGAATCCTGCTAACAAGTAAGCCGCTTATTAAAATGATGTAGCCGGCAACAAAATTAAGGTTTTCATATGCCCAGTTATAACCCATAAATGAATGCGTTAATGGCAACATAATTAAAATTGCCCCAACGGGGGTTGGAATTCCGCTAAAAAAGTGCTCTGGCTCTCCATCTATTGTCTTTGCTTTCTCTAATCTCACGTTATATAAGGCCAGCCTTAAGCAGGAAAATATTATGAAGGCCAATGCAGCAAATGCACCAATCCCGTGATCCTGATTAAAAATAGACATATAAATCAACAAACCGGGTGCAATGCCAAAGCTTAAGAAGTCTGATAATGAGTCCAACTGAGCTCCAAGATCAGATTCGCTATGAAGGTGTCTTGCTAACATGCCATCTAATACATCACACAATCCAGCAAACAGAATACATACAATGGCTAGATTAAAATCCGATTCAATCGCAAATCTAATGGAGCTCAAGCCAAAGCTAAGACCCGTCAATGTGATAACGTTTGGAAGTAGAACTTTAAAATCAAGTTTTTTCATATGCTATTGGAGGGTCGCCAAAATTGATTCGCCCGCAACGACTTTATCCCCAACTTTACATTTTTCTATTGCATCCAATGGGAGGTAAATATCTACTCTGGAACCAAATCTTATTAATCCGAATCTTTCTCCTTGAAAAAGTCTATCAGCAGGAGATATGAAGCTTAAAATCCTTCTAGCAATTAAACCTGCAATTTGAACAACCACAACCTGAGTCCCATTTTCGGTTTTTATAACCAAACTGTTTCTTTCATTTTTCTCACTGGCCTTATCAAGACTTGCATTAAGAAATTGACCTTTTTTGTAAATAATATTTTGTACCTCTCCTTGAACAGGACTCCTATTTACATGCACATTAAATACATTCATAAAAACACAAATGCGTTTCATTTTTTCTTCTTTTAGCGGAGTCTCCTGTGGCGGATAAGCCTCATCTATTAAACACACCTTGCCGTCCGCTGAGCTAATAATTAGGTTTGAATCCTGAGGCTTGTTTCTTTTAGGATCTCTAAAAAACCAAAGAATAAAAAAAGTTAGAGCAAAAAAAATGACGGATATAATCTGAGAAACCGTAGTCAAGATTATTGAAAGCGATAGAGAGATTGCTGCAAACTTGAACCCCTCTGGGTGAATATAAGATCGTCTTTTTTCTGTCTGATTCATTTTTTTTATCTAAGAAATAGGTCAGCATTTTATGTCATAAAAGATATATTTAAAAATTTATTGCTAATTAAAACCTATGATTTGGCTATATAAAATTAGCATTGCCATGGAAATCTGAAGAATCAATGTGATCCACAATATTACTTTCGTTATCATTTTAGGCTGCAAGTCCTCATTTAATTTGCTTGTTAAGTACAAAGCACCAATATTGATGATCGGAAGCCCAAGCGCTGCCCAAATTCCGGCAATTAACAAAAGACTAATTGGGTTAGGGAGTAAATAATAAGCAATGCATGAAAACATCGGTATAACAAAGGCAATAATTTTGATTAAATGCGTCCTTGTGTTTTCTTTTTCAGCAACAATTCCAATTGAGATTAGATAGTCTGAAATTGTCCTGGTGAATGCTGCCGTTCCAGATAGCAAGGTTGAAAAAAGAACAAAAAAAGCCAAGGGAATAAAAAACCATTTTGCCCATGTTCCTAAAATTGTGGTGAACATATTTAAAAGAGTTTGAATGATGTCCCCGTCAGGAGGGGGATAAAGTCCCAAGGCATTTAATACAGACGCGCCTAAAAGAAAAAATGGAAGAGTGCCTATGGTTACAAAAAAGACTGTTGCCCAAACATCAGTTTGCATTACCTTAATCCAAGCTTTGACTTCTTTTTTATTGCCATCATGTTTGGCATAACCTTTCTCTAAGCACCAATAGGTATAAGCCATAATTTCTCCGTAACTAATTCCAGTAAAGCCAAACACTGCAAGAGCTAATGCTGCATGCTCAAATGGAAATGAAAATGTAAGCCCTCCTAATATTTGCGAACCTGAAATTGCATAGGGTGTTGATTGCATTGAGATAGCAATAATTAAAGTGACGACTGAAAAAAAGAACACCATTCCAAGTAGGATTTTTTCCAGTGTTTGATAGGTTCCAAGATATAGGATAAACCAAGTAATGAAACATGCTGTCACTACCCATAATTCAGTACTAAGCATTGGAACCATTAGATGCCCTGCTTCTGCAACGGCTCCGGCAAGACCGCCCATGCCTGCAATAGATGGAATTACACCAATAAACATGAACCAAACCAACCATGAGGCTTTCTTGCCTTTAAGGTTTGTTTTGGGTCCAGGCATATCTGAGAAAGATTCTAAGAAAGTCTGATTTGTTGCTATGACATAACGGCTAATTTCAGCTTGTATAAGTGGTTTACTCCAAAGACTCAATAAAAGCCACCATAACAAAGCAAAGCCAGTTGCTGCTCCCAACAATGGTGACAGAGCTATTGAGCCACTTCCAACAACGCTGCCAGTTACAATGATGCTTGGCCCAATAAATTTTAAACGTTGGATAAATGAAGTGGGTGCTTTAATCATTGTTTTTTTGCAGAAGTACGACATCTTTTGATTTGATTTCGCATTTCCAGTTTCTTTGAGAGGCTATCACCTGAAAGGTTTTTTCACAATAAAAAGTCACATGGGTTGGATCTCTTCGATAGTACCAATTCTCAAACATCTCATCGGAGGTTAAGAAAGAGGTCACGACACCCAGCCAACCTCCGGGTTTAAGGAGATCGTTAAGAATATTAAACTCTTTAAATGGATCATAAAAATGCTCTGCGGTTTCTGTGCAGGTTATAAAATCATATTGCTTAGATAAAGCACCCTCATCAGGGAAAAAAAATGGGTCATAGAGCTCAACCTTAAAACCATCTTGGGTGAGCATGTCTGCTAGCGCTGGCCCTGTGCCACAGCCAAAATCTAACCCATTAGATCCAGGAGATATTTTTTCTTTAAGTGGTTCAGATAGTCTGGATAGAAATGCTCGATATTCATTATCTTTGATATCATTATTGTGCTCTAAGTATCGTTGCTCCTCTTCCACCGAATCGATGAAATGCAATTTATCTAAATACTTGCATCCACAAACATTACAACTCCAATAAGTCTTATTATCTGTAGTTTTAAAGCTAGAGGCAGCATCAGATCTGCAGATATTACAGATCATTTTCAAATAACTTTTTTAATACCTTCAATCGATACAAGCATTCCCTGATGAATGCCATCTGCAAAAATATCTGGAGAAATTTCAGTTGTCCAACTTAACTTGCACTCTTGGTCATTGAGGGATACTACTTCCATGGTTGCTAAATGATGTTCAATAGGTGCAGGAGTTCGTATCGCAGAGTACTGAAGGGTCATGCTTGTATGATCTTGTTTTAAGATTCTTTCAGTAATCTGCCCCATCCCAGTCATTTCAAAATGTCTAAGATCACCCTCTACTACAATCTTCTCAATAGTAGGAACCCAGTTGCATCTTCCAATATCAGACAGAATGGCCCAAAGTTCATCAGCTGAACAATTAAACTTAACCTCTTCTTTTAGTATTTTCATTTATTTTTATTTAGAAACTAATGCTCTTTAAAATTTTTTTCTCTGATATATCCAACTCGGGTTGTTTTGAAATGCTTCAATGGAATTCCAAGACGGTTAATTGTCTCAATAACATTTTGAGAAACATTGCCATAGATCTCAATAGTAAAGCCATCTGCTAACTCTGCATGTTTTACAACATATTCTTGAACTGGTGGATTTGCATCATGCTTAATAAATGCTTCGCTGTTTGAATAAACTTCTGTCCATGTAAAAGCAAGAGGGTCATCTGGATCAGCATCAAAATTATGGAACAGCATGCCAGGCTCACTCAGCTCAACCGCATTATCAACTTCGTTGGCAATATCAAGATACTCCTCAACCATTCCTTCTTTAACATGGATCCTGGCAATAAGAATAAATGGGTTATTTCCATCAGCAGATTTGTTCTCATGATGAGCTGCTTCTGTCATCGGGATGATGGATAGAGCAAATGCTAATGCAAAAAATAGTTTCATATTTTTTCTCCAATAAAAAATTTAATTCTACAACAAAGCATCAAGAATTAGCGCCTTGTTCGGCCTGAAGCATCACTTCAATTGGTATTTCAAAAGCGCTGCGATTTAAATGCCATATCTTAGAAACAAAATTAGTATTTAAGTCACCATAATAATGGGGGAATGAGCTGGTTCTATTTCCGGGCGGAATGGGAGCCTCAAATCTTAGTTGGTCCTGTGTCTGCGCATAGTCTATTTGAAGCAGCACAACTGACTCTTCTTTGGAAAAATATAAAGACAGGGTTGCATTGAGTTGAGTCGCTGTAGACAGATGAATAAAACCGTCTTCTTTGTCTAATTCTGTAATTATTACGCCAGAGTTCTGAGCACTCTCCCACTCGTCTAGAGTAAGAACTTTATATATTTGATTATTCAAATTGAATCCCTTAATTAAACTCATTTCATTCTCAGGTATTACAAAAATAGAGAATAATAATAAGCCAGTTAATATTTTTTTCATCTTATAAATCTTGATCGGACTTACTCCAAATAGAGTAAAGCTTTAAGAAACCATATAAAGCCCATACAACAACAAAGCCCCACCATAAAGCAAAAAACCAATCGTTTTTATCTGTTCCATTCCAGCCCAACCACTCAAAAATAAATGCCTCAATAAATAAATCAAAAGATAGCAACAAAAAAAATCCAAAAACCCATAAAAGAAAGAAATTTGATAATTTCATAAATGTTTAGGGCAAAACTAGATCCACCTTCGAGTTGCTTGCTTATATTTATTAAAATCTTGAGAAAATAAATTACTCATAGCTCTTTCTTCAGGAATAATTTGAAATTTTGTTATATAAAAACAAAATAGAGCGATAAGAATAATTCCGCCAATCAGATTAAAAAGTACAGCCATTGAACTTAATATGAATACCATTCCGAGATACATTGGATTTCGAGAATATTTAAAAATCCCATCCGTGACCAGCTTTGTTGCTTGCTCAGGGCTTAAAGGGTTCACGGTTGTCTTATCTTTTCTGAATAATCGCACAGCGGATATTAAGATAGCAAGGCCCAATATAAGCAAAAGGATGCCGATATAAAAAGAATACTTAATTTCAACTGCCTGGAATATCTCTCTAGAAAAATAAATAGATAGACCAAATACTAAGGTAACTATTGGTGGTGGAATTCTTGTTTCCATTTTATTTAATCCTTCTCACCCTTAAGCTAGTTTTCTTTCCTGAAACCTTCATGACATACCCACTCATAAAGCCTTCGGTAATGGTAACTGTTTGCCCGTTGCTTACTGGGATTCGATCATAGATATCCTTTACGCTTCGCCAGACTTGGTCATTATCTAGAGTGATATAGATTTTATAATTTCCACGTTTATTTACATTAAGTATTTTTGCAGTGATAGAAAAATCATCTTTTGGTTTTTTTAAACCATAATCTTTTTTCTTTTGTTCATCTATTTTTACAACTTCCATTTTTTTGGGGATGGTTATTGTTTCTTGAATAGATTTGCTTTCTTGAAAAAGAGTGTCGTAGCAATTAAGTCTTGCAGAAGGATCTGCTGTATCTATGCATTTTTGTATATTTGAATTATAAGAAAAAGCTGGAATGCTGAAAAAAAATAACCCAACTACAAAGATAGATTTTGCTTTATTAAAGTTGTTCATAGTTATAAAAATATAACTCTCTTGGATGAGAAGTCAAAAAGTTTTTTATAACCAGATGTCCTAGACTTTGTTGTTTATGAGAGTCCTAGGCATCATCTCCATAATCTTGCATATGCTTAGCAGTCCTTTCATTGGTGCCATACATAAAATGATTTTCCATTTTTTCTCTATATTTGCTTGCTGGAACTGTTAGACCTGCAGCTTCTGCAACTTCTCTTATATGCATAGGCGTTGCTCCACAGCAAACGCCAAGATAATTAATACCTAATGCAGCGGCTTCTTTACCAAACTCTCTCATTTCATACCTATTACAATATAAAGGATCCAGAGCAGTTGGGAATGTTCTTCCGTGTGGTGCAGGACAAGTACATCCATTTTCATCTGGTAAATTAAAGAATGTTGGGTGATCATCTGTGGTTCTAAATGGAAGTGGTAATGCCGCCATGTGACACTTAAGAACCTCTCTCGCCTCTCTAAGATATGGCATCATAGTATCAGGGCCCCTGAAACAGTTCATCCCAACAACGTCTGCCCCTCTTTGTTCTAGTTCTTTCATGGTATCAAGGATAGATACTCCATCTCTCATGATGTTTTCTGCCATGGGAGCTATTGTGATGACGGATGGAAGTCCGGCTTTTTGAATAATCTCCAATGCTGTATAAGCTTCTTCAGCATAATAAAAAGTTTCGCCAACAAGCATATCAGCGCCTTCATCAACAGCCCATTCAACCATTTCACTAAACATACTATAGACTTCTTTTTGAGCCTCTTTGTCATCTTCAGCCCAAATATTCGAGTTTGAAATATTGCCAGCCATTAAGTTGGGCTCGCCACCGTCAATCGGATTGTCAGCAACTTTTTTTGCTATTTTTAGTGCAGCTCTATTTAGGGGCTCCAATAATTCTTCTTTTCCGATAACCCTCATTTTTTCTCTGTGGCCGTTGTATGTAAAGGCCTCAACCACATCAGAGCCTGAATGCTGAAAATCTTTATGTAGATTCTCTAGCGCCTCAGGGTGCTCTAATGCAACCATAGGAACAAATTCACCCGAGGCCAAATAACCTCTTTTTTCTACTTCAAATAAAAAACCCTCTGCACAAATTACAGGGCCTTCATTTAATCTTTCTATTAATTGTCTTTTCATGTCCATCTACCTCACAAATAGACTTAATAATTTTTGCTTACATAGCAACCATTAAGTCTGGTTAAATCCTGGGAATGAATTCCGTTTTAGCACTTTTTTTAAAATCGCGGCAATCAGATCAAATCACGATGAACTTAATTTTATTCTTAAGAAATTATTTTGCAAGCATTTATAAAGCTAGCTTGGGTCCTCTCTGGGCATAAATTCGAGTACAGTGGCATTAATACAGTATCTTGGCATGCCATTTGGCCCATCTGGAAAAACATGCCCTAGGTGAATATCTGATGTAACTGATCTTATTTCTGTCCTTCTCATCCCATAACTATTATCAGGTTTTGTATAAACAGAGCCCTTGATTGGTGCTGTAAATGAAAGCCATCCTGTAGAAGAATTGAATCTATTTTTGGTATCAAACAGTGGAGCTCCACTTAATTTGTCAACAAAAATACCATCTGGTGTATTTTTAAAAATTTCATATTCTTTACAAAACCTTGCATCAGTACCTTGTTGAAAGGCAACTTTATAGGCCTCTGAATCTCCCAGCTTGAAGTAGCCAAGAGCTTGATAAAATTCTTTGGGGCTCAGGTAGCCCTGATAGCCAAAAACCTCTTCCCCATCTTCTACAAATAAAATAGTTGGGGTTGCCCATGTTGGTGATTTGATCGCTAAGTCCTGCAGTTGAGATGCCAGTCTAAATACAAGCGGAATATTACCAAAATAATCTTTAACAACCTCAGCTCTAAATTTTTCACAATAAGGACAGTAGCCCTCCGCTTCAATAACAATAATATGTTTCCCAGAAAGCAGCTTAGAATTATCCAATTTTTCTAATGTGTTTCTTTTATCAAATCTAACTCCGGTTGAATGATCTGGGCAATATCCATTAGGGTTTTTTGCTATGTAGTCTTGATGATATTTTTCAGCCTGGTAAAAATTCTCAATGGGTTTGACTGAAGTGACAATGGGTCCATAACCTGCAGCTGATAAAAGTGTTTGATAGGTTTGCATGATCCCATCAATTGCCTGTTTTTGCTCTTGGGTTGAGTACAAAATAATAGACCTGTATTGGGTCCCTATGTCGTTTCCTTGTCTATTTAGTTGAGTTGGATCATGAGATTCAAAGTAATGCATTAGCAATTCTTCAGTAGAAATAAGATTCTTGTTGTAAGTGACTTCCACCACCTCAGCATGATTGTTAACGTTAAACTTATTTTTAAGTTTAGTTATCTCTCTATAAGAGGCCCGAACGCCTTTGCCATCGGCATAACCAGAAACTGCATCAATGACGCCTGGCAGTGATTCATAACCTTTTTCAGCTCCCCAAAAACAACCTGAGCCTAAAACAATTTTTTCAGAATGAACGGTGGCTTCACTAATATTAGAAGCTACAAGTGAGCCTGCAAAAAATGAAGATGTGCATATGCAGAATGCAAGAATTATTTTTTTCTTCGAGAACATAAAAATTATTAAATAAGATTAGCACCCATCATAAACAAACTTACAACAGATAAAGTCCAAACTAGGCTTCTTAATGGTTGAGCTCTTTGTCCTGAAGCATTTGCGGGTTTTAAGTTAAATCCTGATATATATATTGCTGCAAAAATTACCCTTAAACTGAGCCATGAAAGTGCAATCGCTATATTGGTTTGAGCATCAACAATAATTGAAAGTATTGCCAACGCCAAAAATATAGGCAGAGATTCTTTTAAATTTTCGGTTGCACGCCTAGATCTTTCAAACATCCCTTCAGGCATTTTTGACTTAAGTGTTATGGGAAGAAAAAGCTGAAAAAAATATAAAAGTAGAGTGTAGAGAATTAGTTCAATCATAAAATTAAAGTTTTTATTAATGTGTGGCTCACTATATTACACAGGAGATAAAAAATAAAAAACTATAATCCAACTATTCTAGATGCTCTATTAAAAGTGTTGGGACATTGTGGGTATGAGATTTAACCGTAGCAACCAATGTTTTTTCTTTGATGCCTTTTTGAATGGGTGTGACTTCAACGCCTGTGTCTACAAGCCTTTGATGAGTCTTTTCTATATTTTTTACATCCCAAGCCAAGCCCCACATCTTGTCATTGGGTGGCAAGTTGTCTTCTTGTTCAACAACCTCAATGGTGGTTTGATTTAGTCTAAAAAAAAGCATTCTTTTTTGCCAATGCTCAATGGTTTTATCCAGGGCAAGGCGCAGATTAAAAACATCTTTATAAATTTCTATAAATCCATCCGCATCATTGGTGTTAATAACTACATGATCCAATTTATAAGGCTCTGATTCTTTCTGCTCTTCTGGTTGAGGCAAATATCCATGGGTATGCTCAATGACAAATGAAAAGATCCCCCTTGTTAAATCTGGTGGTAAAAATAGATTTTTCCATTTTCTTATTTTTTCATCAGCCGAGTTTATCCCCTCCCCATCTGTTATCTCTCCAATAAGAAAGCCGTGATTTTGAAAAGATTGATGGACGTCGTTAATATCATTTGTTGCAAATACCATTCCTATCAAGCCCTCTCCAGTATCCTGTAAATAATAATTAATAAGGTCGGCGCCTAAACCTTCTCCAGTTGGAGATAGGAGCTCAAGATAAGTATTTTGAAAATTAAATAAGGCATTGCTGGTTCCCAGACTTTTGTGCTCACCACTCCAAACTGGAGGCACGCCCATGATAAGTTGATAGTTTTGAGTAGCCTGTTCTAAATCTTCAACGGCAATGATTAGGTGATCAAGGCTATTAAACATTTTAAAAAATAATGAGTCTTATTCGCTTAGACTAGTGAACACGCGATTGATAAAACCAAGTGAGCCGGTTTCAGGACCATAGATCTTATCAAAGTCCTCGGTTGGTTTGGCATCTTTGATTTCTTGTAACGTTTTTCCTTCCTCGATCAATGCGGCAACTCTTGAGCGGACCGTTTTTAACATAGAAATATATTCCTTTAGGGTTGCTGTATCTGTAACTGGTCCATGTCCAGGAATGACTATAGTATTATCATTGGCAAGTTTAAGGGTATCTTCACAAAACTTAATCATTCCATCGATGCTGCCTCCGCTTCCAACATCGATAAATGGATAGCCAGAATTATTAAAAACGTCTCCCAGGTGAACTGCATTTTGTTTTTTAAAAAAAACCGCTGTATCTCCATTAGTATGAGCTGATGCAAAGTTTTTTAAATCAATCTCACCACCATTAAAGTGAATTTGCATTCCATGATCATATGTCAATACCGGCAAAGCCTTGTCTGGATATGGTTGCTGTTTATATTTGGCAATTACCATATTGATCACTCCTCCTTTTGCCATATCTGCTCGCGCATTAGCATGAGCTACGATCTTTGTCCCTTGCGGGCCTAATGCGTTGTTGCCCTCAGCATGGTCAAAATGCCAGTGAGTATTAACAGCATAGTCAACTTCTCCGCCTCCAACTTTTAAAATTGCTGCTTGAACTTTATCCATGACCTGAGGGAATTGATCGTCAACAATCAAAACTCCGTCTTCACCAATAGAAGCTGCAATGTTGCCGCCTACTCCAAAGAGCACATAAAGACCTTCTGCAACCTTTTGTGTTTGAATTTCAGCCTCTTCAAAATTCCACCCAAAAGCATGTGCTACTTGATCTAAATTCATAGCATCATCATGATCAGCAGACTTAAGGTCGTTGGATATAAAAATCAAAAAAGTTATTACAAAAACTGACAGAGCGATTCTCATTAGCGTCTCCTAAAATCTAAAGATTAATTATTACATTTGTTTAAATGTTGTTGAAAAATTTTTCTGAAAATTTTTAATTCTTTTTACCTGTTAATACCAGGGTCCCAGCCCAATCTTTAGTTTGATTTGCACGCCAGCCCTCCACATCGGAAAAACCTGCTCTCTCAAACATTTCTGTCCATTCTGCTTGTTTTAACATTAGCATTTTGGTTCCCACTTTTCCTTCCCAGGTATGAGAGTCTTTATTTTCATAATATAAATCTATTCCTACTATCAGCCGCCCTTCTGCAGCAAGCCATGAATTAAATATTTTATTTAATATGGATTCAGGGTCCTCTAAATAATACAAAACTTCCATGGAGTGAATGAGGTCATATTTTTCTTGAGGCTCATAGTCATAGATGTTTGCAAGAATGTAATCCTCGTTATTTCCACGTGCTTTTGCGTGGGCAATCATTTGATCGGCGCCATCGATTCCACTGGCTTTGATGCATAATGGATCATCAACAACCCTCCTAACAACCCAACCGTTACCACAACCCAAATCTAAAAAAGTGAAATTATTGTTGATTCTATGCCTTTCTTTTAAAGCAAAATCTAGCATTTCAGTCACAGCATCGGCATGACCCTTTTCCATTCCTAGATCTTTATCAAGCTCAGCCCATTCATTAAAAACTGCTACTGCGTCTTTCATAGTGCTCTCAATTAAGTTTCTTTTCTAATATCAATTTTAAAAAATAACAAGATGCCAGATAAGGAGCTTATTAAAGCTAATACAGAAAATATTTTTAATAATATATTATCTATGTTGTCTCTTTCTTGCCAATCCATAATGTGAAACCCCCACATTAAATCCCATATCCGCCATTGCGCTGATCTTATGGCTACGATATCTCCACTA
>JAQWJG010000045.1 GCA_029248485.1 SAR86 cluster bacterium
AGAGAGACTCAGTAAAATGAATCTACCTGATTGCGAAGTTGATATCGGTGAGCTCGCTATGAGGTGTTCTTTTTTTCAAGATCTTCCAAATAATCCAGATTCAATCGATGATTTTTTGCAAGAGCAAATAAATGCTGATGCAATAGAAGTTAAAAGGCCTGATCAACCTCAAGATATTGTTCTTTATGGATTTGGCAGAATTGGCAGGTTGATGGCAAGAATGCTTGCACAAACTACAGGCCCTGGAAATTATTTTCGTCTAAAAGGTGTGGTTGTTAGAAAATCTGGAGAAAATGATTTAATCAAGCGAGCTAGTTTGCTAAGAAGGGACTCTGTGCATGGAAGGTTTGATGGCACCATCAGGGTTGATCTTGAAAATGAATTATTGGTTATCAATGGTAACCCTGTAAAATTTATTTATGCAAATTCACCTTCAGATGTTAATTATTCTGAGCTAGATATTAAGACACCGATAGTTATCGATAACACAGGCATATGGCGAGATGAAGAATCTCTGTCTCAACATCTATCATGCGGTGCATCAAGAGTAATATTGACTGAGCCTGCAAAGGGAGATATCAGGAACATAGTCTTTGGTGTAAATGATTCTGCTTTACAGGAATCAGATAAAATAATTTCAGCTGCCTCATGCACTACAAATGCCATCGTGCCAGTGCTCAAACTTATAAGTGATAATTATGGTATATCTAATGGTCACATCGAAACTGTCCATTCTTATACCAACGACCAAAATTTAATTGATAATTTTCACAATGGTGACAGAAGGGGGAGAAGCGCACCATTAAATATGGTTATTACATCCACAGGCGCTGTTAAGGCAGTCTCCAAAGCTATTCCCGAACTAAAGAATAAGCTAACTGGTAATGCAATAAGAGTTCCCACACCAAATGTAAGTTTGGCTGTACTGGTTTTAAATTTAGATACTGCTGTTGAAAGAGATGAATTAAATGAATTCTTAAAAAAATCAGCTTTTGCAAGTAAGTATAGAGAAATTATTGGATATACAAATTCACCAGAAGCTGTATCTACTGATTTTTATTCAAGTCCATATGCAACAATTATTGATTCCCAAGCTACCATAGCTGATGGCAATCAAATCACCTTATATTGCTGGTATGACAATGAATATGGTTACAGTAAGCAAGTCCTCAATCTTACAAAAAAAGTTGCCTCAATAGACATGCAAAGATTTCCTAAAGCAATTGAAGATTCAGTATAGAAACAGCTTATATTTCCATTTATAATTCACCCATCTTTTATTGAAGGGTGATGTGATTAAAACCAAAAAAGGCCTTGATTTACCGATTTCCGGAATTCCATCTTTAGATGTTGATTCCTCTACTTCAATTAATTCCATTGGAATATTAGGATCTGATTTTGTTGGTCTGAAACCAACCATGATGGTGGATGAAGGTGATAGCATTATTTCTGGCCAAAAATTATTTGAAAATAAAAAAAATCCAGGCACTTATATCACTGCCCCATCATCTGGAGTTGTTAAATCAATTAACAGAGGTGAAAAAAGAAGATTTCTATCACTTATCATTGAAACTGATGAATCTGCTGACCCAGCAATATTCAATCTTGATGATTACTCTAGCCCGATTGAATTTTTGGTTGATACTGGGGCATTATCATATTTCCGCACTCGACCATACAACAGAATTCCTGTACCCAGTGAATTACCATCTGCAATTTTTATTAATGCTTGTGACACAAATCCACTATCTGTCGATCCCCATGAGATAATTAAGTTAGATCAAGAATTATTTAATAACGGCTTAAATTTTATTAAATCCCTTTATGCCGATTCAAAAACATTTTGCTCATATCAAAATAATAATTTTGATCAATCAGTAGAGGGAATTAGTTACAATCAATTTGTTGGGCCTCATCCAGCTGGTTTGGTTGGCACTCACATACATTTTCTCTATCCAGTGGGTCAAAACAGAACTGTTTGGACTATTTCATGGCAAGAAGTTATCTCTTTGGGATATCTTCTTAAAAATAAGTATTTGCGTTCTGATAAACATGTTGCTGTTGGCGGGCCTAATGTTCATGATCCAAAAATATTAAAAATAAAATATGGATCAAACCTCACAGAAGTTACAGCGGGAAAAATTTTAGATAACTCTAGGGTCATATCAGGTTCTGTGTTGAATGGACACACTGGCGAAAATGTAATGAATTATATGGGTTCCTTTGATAATCAGATCTCTGTTCTTCCAAATGAATCAAATGACATTTTATTTAACTGGGCTATGCCAGGAGCAAAGTTACACTCTAAGCTACCAGCTTTTATTTCTAGTTGGATTAAACCTAAGAATTTTAAATTTAATGTTTCAATGAATGGCGGGAATAGGGCTATTGTCCCAGTATCTTCTTATCAAGAAATAATGCCCCTAAATATTCTAACAACTCAGCTTTTAAAAAGTTTGGTGACATTAGATATTGAGTTAGGTGAAAAATTAGGTGTTTTAGAGTTAGCTCCTGAGGACTTAGCTTTGGCTAGTTATGTGTGCCCAAGTAAATATGACTACCAATCAATCCTAGATACTAACTTAGAAAAAATGTACGAGGAATTTAAATGAAAGCATGGCTTAGATCTGTTAACGAAAGCATCAAGCCTAAATTTATGCCTGGTGGCGCTCAGGCTAAATGGTTCCCAATTTATGATGCTATTGAAAACTTTATTTTTTCATCTACGCATAAAACAACAAATCCCATACATGTAAGAGATTCGATCGATATTCAAAGGATCATGGTAATTGTATGGTTGGCTGCATTCCCTGCAATGTTTTTCGGAATGTATAATATTGGCAATCAAACATTAGAGTATTTGACGCTTGTTGGATCAGCAAATACAAATGACTGGCACCATGTTTTGATTAATTTTGTAGGCTATTCCAGTGATAGTTTTTTAACCAAAATGTGGGTTGGCGCTGTTTATTTTGTTCCTATCTACGCAGTTACATTTGCAGTTGGAATTCTTTGGGAGATTCTTTTTGCTGTAGTCCGTAAACATGAAATAAACGAAGGCTTGTTTGTATCCTCAATCTTATTTGCTTTAAGCTGCCCACCCGACTTACCTCTATGGCAAGCTGCTATGGGCATTACATTCGGAATTGTTATTGGCAAAGAGGTTTTTGGAGGCACTGGTAAAAACTTTTTAAATCCTGCATTAACGGGCCGAGCATTTTTATATTTCGCATATCCGTCACAACTATCAGGTGATAAAGTCTGGATTGCTGGTCTTTCTGATACTGGAGTTACTCCAGAAGGCTTTAGCGGAGCTACTCCCTTGGGTTATGCTGCGGAGGGTGGTTTGCAGGGCTTGAGTGATAATTTTTCATGGTTCGATGCATTCATAGGTAACATTCCTGGGTCTGTTGGCGAAACTTCCATTATTGCCATAGGGATTGCAGCAATAATACTCTTAGCAACAGGCGTTGCTTCATATAGAATTATCTTAGGTACATTTATAGGGATGATCGTTATGTCATCTATTCTAAATATTGTTGGATCAGATACCAACCCAATGTTTCAAGTTCCTTGGTATTGGCATTTCGTGATAGGTAGCTTTGCATTCGGTCTAGTGTTTATGGCAACTGAACCAGTTTCCGGGTCTGGAACTGATGCCGGCAGATGGATTTATGGTGCTTTGATTGGTGTTACAGTGGTATTAATTCGGGTAATCAATCCTGCATTTCCAGAAGGTATGATGCTGGCAATTTTATTTGCTAATTTATTTGCACCAGTCATTGATCATATGGTTGTGTCTAACAATATTGCAAAACGTAAGAGGGCCCTTTCGTATGAATGATTCAGTTTTAAAAACACTTACAGTTTCATTTTTAGTTTGTTTGTTTTGTTCATTAGTTGTTTCATATGCAGCTGTGAGTTTGAGGGACATGCAAAATCTTAACAAGCTGAATGATCAAAGAATTAAGATACTTAAAACTGCTGCAATTTATAATCCCGATGAATCAATTGAAGCTCAATTTTCTAATCTTACCCCTAAATTTGTAGATTTTAGTTCAGGCGAATTATTGGATAGTTATGGTGGGTATGATTTAGATACTTACGACCCAGTATATTTTTCAAAACAATCTGAACACTCAACTCCAATACCTGCTTCTGAAGATATTGCCATTGTAAAAAATAAAGAAAATATTGGAAAAATATATTTGCTAAAAGATTCATCAAACCAACTTGAAAAAATCATCTTACCGATTAGAGGCTATGGACTTTGGGGCACATTGTTTGGCTATATAGCGATTGATAAAGATTTGAATACCATCAAGGGCCTTGAATTTTATGCACACAAAGAAACTCCTGGCTTAGGCGCAGAAGTAGATAATCCTAAGTGGAAGTCTCTATGGGATGGTAAATCTATTTATAAAGATGGCGAGGTTGAGATTGAAGTTATAAAAGGAAAAGTTGACCCATCAAATCAAATGGCATCATATCAAGTTGATGGTCTTTCAGGTGCAACCCTAACCAGCAGAGGCGTTACAAACATGTTAGTTTATTGGTTTGGTGAAAGTGGTTATAAAGAAACATTAAATAAAATTAATTATGACAGTTAAACAATACAAAGAAGTTCTTGCCAAGCCATTGCTTGAAGAAAATCCTATTACTCTTCAAATACTTGGAATTTGCTCAGCATTGGCTGTAACCAGTAATCTTTCTGTGACCCTGGTTATGTGCGTTGCTCTAACCAGCGTTGTCTCATTTTCTAATCTGTTTATTTCTATTATTAGAAACTATATTCCAAGCAGTGTTCGAATCATTGTGCAAATGACTATCATTGCATCTCTTGTTATCGTGGTTGATGAGCTACTAAAAGCTTATGACTACGAGACGAGCAAAAAACTATCAGTTTTTGTGGGATTGATTATCACAAATTGTATTGTCATGGGCAGAGCAGAAGCTTTTGCCATGAAAGAAAAACCATTCATCAGTTTTTTAGATGGTTTAGGCAATGGTCTTGGATATAGCATTATCTTGATTGCTGTAGCTGTTGTTAGAGAATTATTTGGAGCAGGAACCTTGATGGGCTATGAGATTTTACCTCTAGTCTCCAATGGTGGCTGGTACCCAGCGAACAATCTTTTATTACTTCCTCCCAGCTCATTTATTTTAATAGGTTTGATGATTTGGGGTATTAGAGCCTATAAAACAGACCAAGTAGAACCAAACGAGTACAAACTCTCACGTCATGCAACTGCACCAGATTTATCTAAGAGAGAGCTAAATGTTTGAACATTATCTTAGTATCTTTATAACCACTGTTTTTATAGAGAATATTGCTCTATCAGTTTTCTTGGGTATGTGTACTTTTATAGCTATTTCAAAAAAAATTGATGCAGCTTTTGGTCTTGGCATTGCAGTTATTGTGGTTTGCTTGATAACTGTTCCGTTAAATAATCTTATTTACAACTCTATTCTTAAAGAAGGAGCTTTAGCATGGGCAGGTTTGCCTGAAGCAAATCTAGAATTTGTCGGATTGATTAGTTACATCGGAGTTATTGCAGCCGCAGTTCAGATTCTTGAGATGTTTCTGGATAGATTTGTTCCTGCTCTCTATAATGCATTAGGAGTATTCCTGCCTCTAATTACTGTTAATTGCGCCATATTAGGGGCTTCATTGTTTATGATTGAGAAAGATTTGAGATTTGGTGAAAGTGTTGTTTACGGTCTTGGAGCAGGCGTTGGATGGGCAATGGCAATTGTTGTATTAGCAGGAATCAGAGAAAAATTAAAATATTCAGATATTCCAGAAGGCCTTCAAGGTCTTGGTGTCACATTTTTAATAGTAGGTTTAATGAGTTTTGGGTTTATGTCATTCGGGGGAATTTCACTATAGGTAATAATTATGCAAATTGATTTATTTTTAGGCGT
>JAQWJG010000001.1 GCA_029248485.1 SAR86 cluster bacterium
TAAAGTAGATATATCTAATTTTGGGGAAAATCATGAAATTTATCAAACTATCACTATTAGTATTGCCATTTATGGTAATGGCTGATAATCCTGTCGCTCCTATGGATGTTGATTCAGCAGAGCAAAATTCATCAAATCAAACAGCTCAGGTTGAAGAAAGATCTGTTGAGGTTGCGCAATATGAGACTTCAAGCTCATATTCAGAATCACAAGGGATTGAAGATGTCATAGTTACGGCCACAAGACGTGAAACTAACATTATGGAGACACCTATTGCTATTTCTGCTGTGACTCAAGAAGAGCTAACAAAGTTAGGTATTAGCAATATTAAAGATTTAAGTTACTCATTGCCTGGTCTATCAATCCAGAATATGACAGATTCTTCAGCTCCGATCATTACCCTTCGCGGCGTTCGCTCAAATAACGTTACTGAAGTTGGTGATCCAGCTGTGGGTATACATGTTGATGGGCTATATGTGGCTAGACCTCAAGCTGCCGCAGCTTTAATGTTTGACTTAGAAAGAGCTGAATTATCAAGAGGCCCTCAAGGAACTTTGTATGGTAGGAACTCAATTGTAGGTTCTTTAAATATTATTACAGCCAAACCAAACCTCGATACTCAGGGCGGGTCTATTACTGTTAATGCAGGTAGGTTCAATGAGCAAGGAGTTCAAGGTCATTACAATTTACCAATTAGCGATAGATTTGCTATTAGATTAGCCTTTTCAGATCAAACTAAAGATTCTTATTTAGATGGTTATTATGATGGTTCTCAACCAGACCACAGATTTCTTCCACAAAGCGTAAGAGATGAAATAGCTGCTGGTGGTGTTATTACTGACCAAAGTCAAAAGCAAACAAACACAGACCACGCATGGTACTGGGGATGTCAATCATGGCAAGCAGGTTGTTGGGCTGATCCAGGTTGGCAATATGGAGTTCCTTTTGCAACTAAGGTAAAAGCGGATCCATCTGACTTCTATAACAACGTTGATAATCATGCCTATCGTTTAAGCGCTTTGTACGTTATTGATGACTCGAGTGATTTAAATCTTCAGTATGAAGTATTCCAAGATGATGGAGCAGGATGGCAAAACACATATTCATGTGAAATGATGGCAAAAAGAAGCGGTAAGACAATGGGAGATCCAGCTGTTTACCCAGCAAACACTTGTACAGATATTCAAGGAACTGAAAATAGATATACATCATTCGTAAATGTTCCAGGAATTCTAGATATAGAAATTGAGTCTATCAGAGCAATTTATAACAAAGATCTTGGTGACTATGATCTAAAAGTCAAAGTTGGCAGACAAAATTTAACTCAATACTCACAATGGGATACTGATGGTGGTGCTAACTATGCATATGATATGGCATTTGTTATCGAAGACTACACAGCTGAGTCAACAGTTGTTGATATTGAATTAAGCAATAAATCAGATGATCTTGCTTGGGTTGTCGGTGCTTTTTATATGAAAGAAGATAACGATATGCTTGCTTATTTCCATGCAACACTTAACGGCGACAACATATTCGATCAACCAAATAGGGAGATTGAAGCTAAGGCATTATTCGGACAAGCAACTTATGCAATCAACGATGATTTGTTCTTTACTGTTGGTGCTAGGTACACAGAAGAAGAAAAGTCAGATGTTGGTGGTAAAAATTATGAGTGTTCTGTTTGGAATAGTTGTTACACAAGCACCGAAATATGGGGCAATAGATTCCAATGGTTGCCTCAACTTAACGCATTGGCTCCTAACTTCCATGTAGCAGGCGGCCTTTACGCTGGTGTTAATTGTGAAGCTGGAGGCGGCCCATACGGTGGCGGCCCATACTTTGGCGGGACTGGATGTATGGTTCAAACTACATCAAATGATGTTGCTAAAACCTATCATAATTTTGATTGGAGACTAGGTCTGGATTACGACCTTTCAGATACTGCATTTGTATATGGATATCTTGCTACAGGCTACAAGGCAGGAAGCATTACTGATGTCTACGTTAGAGGAGCTGATTCGCTTCATCCAGAAGGTCCTGGTTCCGTTGTAAATACATCTTATGGTCCTGAAGAAGCTCTAACTTTTGAGATGGGATACAAAGCTTCATATCTAGAAAACAGATTGAAGATTGCATTGAATTATTATCAAACTCAATATGATGGCAAGCAATTTACTGGAAATGTTCCAGTGGATTCAAGAAATGCTCAAGAATTTGACCGTGAATCAGGCGGCTTGGTTGATGTTGTTCAAATAGTCACTATTTGGGGAACTCAAAACTTCGGTAAGCAAGAAATGAGCGGGTTAGAATTTGAATTTGATTACATCCCATATGAAGGTGGTAAGTTAAGCGGGTGGGTCACTCAAATGGACTCAGAGGTTACTTCTGATTTCATTACTCAATGGTACTATGGTCAAGACGCTCAATTTGGCAGACCTGATTATGGCGGTTCAATTGCCAATGTTCCTGAAAATGCTGTGAACTTGAAAGGTAACGAGACACCTTATTCTCCAAACTTAGCCTTTACCATTAGATATGAGCACACCTTTAATCTAGGTACCATGGGCACGCTTGCTCCTTCTGTTAATTATCATTGGCAGGCTGAAGACTATCTAACTATCTGGAACGCAGACAAGCACGTTAACGATCCAGGCGGTTATGGAACAGGCGTTGGAGACAGCTTTGTAGATCTTCCTGGTTATTTTGCAGATTCAGTTGATGAATTTGGTGATCAGAGAGGAAGCTGGGATATGATTGATTTAACCTTAACCTATAAGCCAGCTGGAGAATCTAATTACTATGTACAAGCTTATGCTTACAATGTAACTGATGAGGAAGTAGCGTGGTTTAGAGGAGTTGAAGCTGGTAACCCAAGAGGTTCTTATTCAGCCCCGTCACAATACGGAATCAGAATTGGTTATTTCTGGTAAAAACTAGAAACTTAAAAAAGGAGGGCAATGGCCCTCCTTTTTTTTGGTAGAATAAAACGATGAAATTAAATCAAGTTTTTTTTGTTTTATTGCTACTTATCGGTTGCTCACAATCAGCTCAAGTTGAAAAAACTTACCCCTATAAAACAGAGAAGATCCAATATATTTCTAAAAATATTCTGGGTTTTGAAAATTTATTTGGTGATGGCTTAAAGCGCCAGAAAAATGTTGAAATATTTGGAGTTTTACATTTTCCTGATAAATACGATTCACAAAAAAAATATCCTGCTATTGTCGCCTCCCATGGTTCATCGAATTGGCGAGCTCATCATTTAAAATATTTAGAGCAAATGCGTCAAGCTGGCTTTATTGTGTTTGCGATGCATCCCTTTGACTCAAGGGGCGTAAGCAGCACGGTTGGAAATCAAATAAATGTTACAAGCGAAACTGTAATTTATGACATGGCTATGAGCCTTAATTTATTATGGGATGATTCTAGAATTAATAATCAAAAGATTTATGCAGCAGGTTGGAGCCTTGGAGGGACTGCAACATTATTCAATGGATGGCTGCCACTTCAAGATTCACTAAATAAAACTGGAGCATCTTATGCCGGTTATCTAATGTGGTATCCAGGTTGCCTGGCATTACCTGATTTAAATCAATGGGATAAAGATCTGATGCAAATATATATTGGTGAGGAAGATAATTGGACCCCCCCTCAACCATGCAAGGAATTGGTAGAAGATATGAATGCCCAGGGTGGGAATGCATTTATTGAGCTATACCCTAATTCTTTTCATTCATTTGATGGTCCTCAGCCTCTTAGGCTGATACCTGAAGCTTATAGCTGGGCCGAGTGTAAATTAAAACTAAGCGCAGATACCAAAAGAGTCTATGATCCTCAAAACACTATGTTAGATTTTTCCGATCCTGTGCTTAGAAGGGCTGCTTATGAAAGCTGCGCAGTTAAGGGGGAGGTTATGGCAGGAGCTAGCCCTGAATATAAGAATGCGGCCTATGAGCACCTCAGTATGCTTTTACCTAAATTGGATTAAACAGAGAACTCTTTCCAACCTCTAAAACCACCCTCAAGGTTTTGAACATTATTAAAACCGAGTTCTATTAATGTCTTGCCGGCAAGGGCAGCTCTACTTCCTCCGCCGCAGTAAACAACAATTTCTGTATTTGCATTTAAACTCTTGTCCTCATCAGTTGGCGCAAGCTTCATTTCAATTAATCCCCTCGGGATATTTACAGCATTAGCTATGCTTCCAGTCTCAGCAATTTCAGTTCCTTCCCGAACATCTATTACAAAATACTTCTCAGAGTTTTTTACAAAACTTTCACAAGAAATTTTTGGCACAATACTGTGAGCCTCAGCAATCAAATCTTTTAGCGTCATAAAAGCTATTATCTTGTGAATTAATAATTCATGCAATTAATTCAATTGGCATAGTTATTGCAATAAATATTACATACATTTAATTCACATAATTGTTGCAATGTTATCGCTGTCAACATACTATGGTAAACATTCAATGTTTACAGTGTAAACATTATAAATAGTATGTATATAAAAAATTCATAATATAAAGGAGACTTATAATGAAGAAGCTATTACTAGGCTTAGTACTAATCTCATTGCCCTCAATAGTGAGCGCTCAAATTGATATCAAGGAAGATTATGCAATACAAGGAAAAATATTTGCTGTGAAAACAGCAAAAAAATATTCCTCAGTTGAAGGTTGTTCAAAAATTGCTCTTTCAAAAACCAAGGTCAAAGGATTTACTTTTGAATCTAAATCTCAAAAATGCACTCTGTATAAAAAAGTTAGAAATTTTAAAGCAAAAGAAGGCTTTATCTCTGGTACTAAATAAAGAATTTTAATTTTTTAAAGGGAGCATTAGCTCCCTTTTTTTTAAATAAAGTTGGATTTATTGTTTTTTTCTTGCATACTTCCATCACTATGAACACAGCATCAACATTGTTTTATCAAGCAGTATTGCTTAAAAAGCCCTGCGGCACTGCTACATTTGCTTCATGTTCAACCTCAATCAAAAGAAGACGTAGATCTATCTAATAACCCCCAGTAATGGCGTGGTTTCATAAATTAAGATGAAGAATTTTATTACAACTCAAAATTGGTCCCGATCGGAGCTACAAGATATTGTAGATTTTGCGATTGAGCTTAAAAATAAACCTCACCAACCTCTTTTAAAAAATAAATCAATTGCAATGTTATTTTTTAATCCATCGCTTAGAACTAAAACCAGCTTTGAGGTTGGGATAAGCGAACTTTCGGGGACAGCAATCATCTTGCAACCTGGCAAGGATGCATGGCCCATTGAGTTTGAAGAAAATATCGTCATGGATGGCAACTCAGAAGAGCATGTAAAAGAAGTTGCCCAAGTCCTATCTTCCTATTGTGATTGCATAGCGATAAGAGCATTTCCACAGTTTAGGGACTGGGATCAAGATAAAACAGATTTTTTCATTAATAGCTTTGCAAAATATTCCTCTGTACCAGTTGTGAACATGGAGACAATTGAACATCCATGCCAAGAACTTGCACATATATTAACCTTGCAAGAACATTACGGTGATCTTCAGGGCAAAGAATATCTTCTGACTTGGACCTATCACCCTCAACCATTAAACACAGCAGTTGCTAATTCTAGCCTCTTGATAGCTAGCAAGTTTGGTATGAATGTTAAATTGTTATGTCCTTCTGAGGATTACCATCTAGATGATAGATACCTAAAAGCTGCTAAAGATAATTGCGAAGCTGAAGGGACTGCATTTGATATCTCTTATGATATTGATAGCGCTTATTCAAATGCAGAGATTGTCTATGCAAAAAGTTGGGGCTGCCTCAGTCACTATGGAAAAATAGATGATCAAATAGCCAACAGCAATCAATACAAACACTTTATTGTTGATGAATCAAAGATGAGCCTTACAAAAAATGCTGTTTTTAGTCACTGTCTTCCTTTAAGAAGAAATGTTAAAGCAACCGATGGAGTCATGGATGCTGATTATTGTATAGCGGTTAAAGAAGCAGCCAATAGAAAACACGTTCAAAAGTCCCTGCTCAGTAAAATTTTATAGGTATTAAATAATGAATAAAAAAGTAGTATTAGCATTTTCAGGTGGTTTGGATACAAGTTTCTGTATCCCATATTTAATTGATCAAGGTTATGAAGTTCATACTTTGTTTGTAAATACTGGCGGCATCTCATCTAAAGAGGAACATGCAATAACAAATAGAGCTAATGAATTAGGTGCAAAAAAACACATTAACATAAATGTTGAAAAGAGCTTGTGGTCTGAAATTTTAATTCCATTAGTTCAATCTGGTGCTCTTTATCAAAATAAATATCCTGCGCTTTGTTCTGATAGATATTTAATTGTTAAGGAGTCGATTAAATTATGCAAAAAATTAAAAACCAAAGATGTTGCTCATGGCTGCACTGGCATGGGTAACGATCAAATTAGATTTGATCTATCCATTAGAGCTCATGGAAATTACAACATTATCACTCCAATACGAGAGATCCAAAATATAACTAAAAACGTTAGAGGCTACGAAGAGGATTATTTACAAGAAAGAGGTTTTAAAGTTTCTTCTTTGCACAAAAAATATAGCATCAATGAAAATCTGATGGGAGCAACAATCTCGGGAAGTGAAATTGATGAGTGGGAAGAGCCTTCAAACGAAAGCTTTGTGTTGTGTAAATTACCTCATCAATACCCCAAGAAACCAAAAACTTTGAAAATAAAATTTCTTAGAGGAAAAGTTGTCTCTATTAATGATAAAAAAATGCAAGGAGCTGATTTTTTAAGATCTTTAAATATACTTGGAGGTTCTTTTGGAATAGGGCGCTCAGTTTTTTCAAGCGATACAATCATTGGATTAAAAGGTAGATTTGTTTTTGAAGCTCCTGGTATCACGATTTTGATGTCAGCGCATAGAGCGCTTGAGGAGGCTGTCTTAACTGATAAGCAAAATTTTGTGAAGTCTCAAGTTGGGCAGGAATGGGTAAATCTTGTTTATCGGGGATTTTATTTTGAGCCACTGAGAGAAAACTTAGAGGCATTCTTGTTTGATTCTCAAAAAACTGTTTCTGGAGAGGTCACTTTGAAGCTCACTCCTGGACGAGTTGATGCGGTTGCTGTCAAGTCAAAAAACATCCTCAAGAGCCCAGAAGGAGCTTACGCACAGTCTGCAACATGGTCAGAGGCTGAATCTAAAGGATTTATAAAGCTGATTGGTCAGAGCACTTCAACCTGGGCTTCTATTCATAATAAAAAATGAATACTGACCTAGAGCTAACTCTTCAACATCTCAAAGCTCTAGTTGCATGTGATACTTCGAATCCTCCAAGAAAGATCAATCAGTCAGGACTAATTGAATATTTAAGCTCCTTAGATTGTCTTGCTCCTCAGATAACAGATTTAGGAGAGGGCTCTATGAATATTCTCCTTGCTAAAGGTTCTCCAAAATATCTTATCAACGTGCATTTGGATACAGTTCCAGCAGGCGATGGTTGGAAATCTAATCCATATGACTTAATGATCAATGATGGGAGAGCTATCGGTCTGGGTGCTTGCGACATAAAGGGGGCTGCAGCTTGTTTATTAACTTTAGTTGAAAAAGGTTTAAAAAATTATGCAATTTTATTTTCCACTGATGAAGAGGCAGGTCAAAGCACTTGCATAAAGGAATATATTAAAACTCAACAGACCTTTGAGGGGGTGATCGTTGCAGAACCAACTCAAAATAAGGCCGTCACATGTCATAGAGGTATTCTGACGGGAACGCAGGAATTTTTTGGTTTAGCAGGTCACAGCTCAGAACAAAGAGCCATGGCTGATAATGCAATCCATAAATTAACTAGATGGTCAGATGCAGCCTTGAAAGTTGCCGAATCATACGACAGCAAATCTTTCGAAGGTTTACAAGGCATTGCTTTTAATTTGGGACTAGTCGAAGGTGGCATAAAGCCAAATATCATTGCAGATCATGCTCAAGTGAAATTTGGCATGAGACCTTTGCCTGGACAGTCTTTTGATGGATTATTAAGTGAATTCAATACTCAAACAGTTGAAAATAACGCAAAATTTACTGCTGGATTTGTTGCCCCTGCATTGCCAGCATCTGGAGATGTTAGTGAAGCAGAATTATTTGCAGGTGAGCTAGGCTTAACCTTATCTCCACCTGTTAATTTTTGGACCGAAGCTTCTTTATTTAGCGAGGCAGGTTATCGAGCTATTGTGTATGGTCCAGGCAATATTGCTGATGCCCATCAACCGAACGAGTCCGTGGACCTTGGTGAGTTAAATCAAGCATTAATTGATTTTAAAAAGATAATCCAATGAGTAAACCTTCAAATCAATTTATCAAAAGTACCATTTTAAAACTCCTTGGCGCCATCGGTTCTGAGAAAGAAATAAATAAGTATATTGAAAAATTTTCTTCTCCCGAACAACGCTTTGCTGTCATCAAAGTAGGCGGATCAGTGATTGAGAACGATCTTGAAAATCTGATCTCATCCCTAGTTTTTTTAAATCAAGTAGGTTTGAAGCCTGTCATACTTCATGGAGCTGGCCCAATGCTCTCTGCAGCCTTAGAAGAGAAAAAAATTGACTTTTCTTTTATCGATGGTCAAAGGGTCACTTCTCTGGAAGTGAGAGACGTTGCTTGTGCAGTTTTCAAGGAAACTAACAAGAAGATTGTTGACGCTTTAGAGGCTCAAGGAGCAAAAGCACAAGGCCTTATTTCCAACATATTTGAATGCACTAAGGCGGACCCTGATTTGGGTTATGTTGGATCTATTGAATCTGTCGACATCAAGTCTGTTAATGAGGTGTTGGAATTAGATTCAATACCTGTAATTGCACCTGTCGGATTTCAAGGCAATGAGGTGTTAAACATTAATGCTGATATTGCCACTGTTGAATTGGTGAAAGCAATCAATCCATACAAAGCTATCTTCCTCTCAGAAATCGGTGGTATTTTTAACAAAACTGGTCAATTGATACCAAATATTAATCTGGCCTTGGAATACAGCGAACTTATGCAAGAAGAATGGCTGCATTCTGGGATGAAACTAAAATTAGAGCAAATAAAATCTTTATTAGACCATCTTCCAAAAACAGCCTCTGTATCCATAACAGAGCCAATCAATCTGCCAAAAGAATTATTTACTGATTCAGGGTCAGGGACTCTAATCAAACATGGTTACAGCGTTGTTCAGCACCATCTTCCAGATAAAGACGTAGAGGATCAATTTAGAAAGATTGTAGAGACATCATTCAATGGAAAGTTGGTTGATAATTTTTTCAATTCACCCAAAGACTTAAATATTTTTATGACCTCATGCAAGCGGGCTACGATCGCGATTTCAAAAGATTTCACTATTCCGTACATGGATAAGTTTGGTGTTATTCCTGAGGCTAAAGGTGAGGGTTTGGGAGCAGGTATTTGGCATGAGATGAGAAAAGTGTACCCTCAAGTTTTTTGGCGATCACGACCTAACAATCCTATAAATAGTTTTTATACCTCAATTTGTGAGGGTTGCCAGAAACAAGATGATTGGCATATTTTTTGGATTGGTATATCTGATTATAGCGCTCTAAAAGATTGCATTGAGTATGCTATTAATAAACCAAAAAGCGTGATTTAAATGGAAGTTAAAAAAGTAGGTTTGTTAGGGGGCAGAGGTTATGTTGGTAGAGAACTTATTCAGTTATTAGATCAGCATAAGCGCTTAAATATAAGCTCAGTTTTTTCTTTATCAAAGGCTGGTCAACCAGTTGACCTTGATGCTGATGGTGATTTGCTGTATCAGGATTTAGCTATAGAAAATATTGTGCTAGCTGATGAAGATGCTTTTATTTTAGCTTTACCAAACAACGAATCTCAAAAGTATATTGATCTAATTTTTCAGCACAATTCCAAAGCTATTATTATTGACTTGAGTGCAGATCATCGTTTTGATGATGCTTGGGAATATAGAGTGCCTGAGCTATCTGAAAATGTTCAATTAAGTAAAATTAGCAATCCTGGATGTTACGCATCTGCAATGCAATTCATGCTTGCTCCTTTGAAGAAAATCTTAGTTGGACCAGTGCATTTATATGGCATCTCTGGATATAGCGGGGCTGGAGCCACTCCAAATAGAAGAAATGATAAAGAAGCTCTAAAAGATAACATTCTTCCTTACTCACTCGTATCACACCTCCATGAGCAAGAAGTAAAGGCCCATAGTTACCCAGATATATTATTTACCCCTCATGTTGGCAATTTTTTTAGAGGAATCATGATGACTGGTAATTTTATTCTGTCAGAACCCATGTTGCCTGAAGAAATTTATAATCTATTTATAAGCTACTATGATCAAAAGCCGCTAATTTCTATTCAGCAAACACTTCCAAATATGCAAGATGTTCAAAACACATCCAATGTAATAATAGGTGGCTTTGCAGTTGATAAGGAGATTAATAGGCTGACATTTTGTTGTGCGCTTGATAATCTCCTAAAAGGTGCAGCAACCCAAGCTGTGCAGAATTTAAATTCTGCATTTGGATGGGAAGATAACTTAGGAATAATATAACGATGAAAATTTGGAATCAAAG
>JAQWJG010000023.1 GCA_029248485.1 SAR86 cluster bacterium
ATTAATTGCTTTAAGGTTTGGTTTGACTGTTCTTGAATTTTCAACGATCTAACTGTTAATGTATTTAATTAGTTTGAAGTAATCTTCCTCGGAGTCAAGATCATCTTGAAGGCTTTCAATCGAAATGTCCTGATAATTTAATCCATTATTTTTAAATTCATGCGTAAAAAGATTGTAACTATTGAATCCAAATTTTAGATCAAAGGAAATTGCTGAATTAAACATCAAACAATTTGTGCCCTGCCTCAAAAGATCAGAAATAATACTAACTTTTTTCATGTCAAAGGAATTAGCTAACTCATGAAGATCTCGTTCATTTATTCTGGGAAGATCTGCATGCATGATCAAAATAATATCATTGGTTGTTTGCGTATAAATAGCTTCATTCAAACCATCGTTTAATGATGAGTTCGTAAAATATGAATTTGAATGATCTAAGTGTAAGTTACTGTCATTTGTAACAACTGTTATTGAATTACAGATTTTAGAATTGTTTAAAGTATCAATGGTTTTTTTTGCCATTGAGGCAGCTAAAATTTCTCGTTCAGATGAGCTAATAATTTTTGCTAGTCGATTCTTTGAAGATGAAAACTTTTTAATCGGTATAAATGCAGAGACATTCATTTATTTTGATTCAAGTTTATCAATGATTGTCTTAGCGAGTGCATTTTTTTTATCAAGACTGTTCATAACTAAATCAGCAATATGCACCTCATATCCTAGATCATTTAATTCATAAGACTCACTTGCATCAGATGAATCTATAAAAATTCTTTGTGAATAATTTTTATAAAATTTAGCTATAGTTTTTACGCTTACTTCATGGCCAAGTTCTTGCATCATTTTTGCTGTTGGTCCTTTTAATGACTGAGCATTAACAATTGGACTTATGGTTGTAACTTTATGTGAATTATCATGCAAATAATTTTTTAGTATGGGTAATTGAAGCATTGGATTAATACTTACATAGGGATTTGATGGACATATGATGATTTCATCATAAAGTGATAAATCAAGGTCTTTGTTAAAATCTGCCTTATCAAGCCCCTTGAAAACAAAATCAGTTACAGGTGGTTCACATTTTAATTTAACAAAATATTCTTGAAATGAAAGCAACCTATTTTTTGTTTGTATATAAGTTTCAACAGATTGATTGCTCATTGGAAAAATATATTTCGGCAGATTGAATGACTCACACAAATCATGTGTTGCTTCTGTAAGAGATTGTCCTGAGTTAATTAAATATGTTCTTTGAATATGAGTCGCTAAGTCTTTATCTCCAAGTTGAAACCATGTTTCTCCTTCCATAGCAGACAAAGCTGAAAGCATATTCCATGACTCATCTTTTCTTCCCCAACCCTTTGATGTGTCTGATTCACCGGCAAGTGTATACATCACAGTATCAAGATCAGGGCAGATTCTTAAACCAAGATGCGTGAAATCATCTCCAGTGTTGACGGCAATAGTTAAGCTAGTTGGATCAATTGAGTTTTTAAATCCCAAGGCAAGCTTGGCTCCTCCAACACCTCCACACAACAGCAGATAATTTTTCATCTAAACAAATCCTCTTCTTCGCTTCTAATTAAAGATCGCGAGTCGCTAAGGTTATTTTGTTTAAATTTATATCCTTTAATCAACACAACAGGTTTTTTTTGTGCAGCTTGACCCATCAATAATGATGCTGCTGCTGCTAATTCATCAGCAATACCTATTTGAGTTACTTTTAGCTCATTATCATAAAGATCTTTTTTTCCTCGTTCATCTAAAAGACATTCAATGTTATGACTCCCTATCGTAAAACCTACTATTCCATTTCTAAAAGGTCTACCCATGGTATCGGTAATAATTACAGATATATTTTTTTGAAAATGTTGGGATATAGATTCTGAAATCTTCTTTGCAGATTCATCAGGTTTTTCTGGTAGCAACAAGACAATATCTTTAAGTTGATCGATGTTAGATCTATCAATTCCTGCATTTGCATGAATAAATCCCAATTTATGCTCAACAATTAGCACCCCCATTCTATAGCGGACTACCTTTTGCGATTCATTTAAGATTGCTTGAATAAACTTTGGATCTTTGTCAATTTTTGTAGATAAGGTTATTGCCTCTTCTGAGGGGTTCAATTGCGAAATGTCCAGATATCTATTTTCTGATTTAGAGATAATTTTTTGAGCTATTGCAATGACATCTCCATCATTAATTGATATTGATTCAGAGGTTATAGCCTCGATGATTTCTTTGGACACATCTTGTCCTGGCTGGATAAGCGGAAGTGTCTCTAAAGCAATGAGGTTAATGGAGCTGATAATACTTCTCTTGTTAGTGGCCTGTAATCTTGATGCCTGAATGTGCGAGTGAGTGTTTTTTATTGATTGCGATTAATATTGACGTTAGAGCTTCAGCAGCAACTGAATTGCACAATGGTCCAGCATGCCAGCCAGTAAGACCAGCATCAGCAGCTAACTCAATTACAGTATTTCTAGCATCAAGAAAATCTCCAGCAACTAAAACATCACAATCAATCTCAGCATCGGTCTGTAGCAATTCAGCTGAAATATTTTGAAAAGCAGATACCACAGTAGTTTTTTCACCCAAAATTGATTGAGCATTTAATGCCGCAGAACCTATTTCAGGTAATTGAACTCTCATAACCTTTGGAGGCATGAGTGGAACAGTTGCATCAATCATTATCTTATTTTGGAGACCATCGTCAATGCTGATTAAAGTTGATTCTTGATGCGCAAATGGCACAGTTAAGCATGCAAGTTCACAGATTTTAGCAGCATCAATATTCAACATTCCAGACGAACTTTCCAAGCCTAATTGCACAGCAATTTCTTGAGCCTTAGGTAAATCACGACTACCAATAAGCACGTCATGCCCAGCCTTAATCCATCTTGAAGCCAACCCTTTACCAAGGGATCCTGTCCCGCCTAGAATAGCTATCTTCATTCAATGTCTCCTAATTAATATTTAATAAATATTATACAAATTCGCCAACCAATCAATGGGTATCTTCAAGAATAAATTTGTCAATATAAATTTAGCTTACATGTTCTATAATCAATTAGATCAGATCAGTAAAGAATACTAAAAATGATAAATTTAAAAAATAAATCTGTAGTTGTAACTGGGGGCACAAAAGGGATAGGTGTTGAGATTACTAAATCCTTTTTAAAACAAAATGCTAAAGTCTTTGTTCTGGCAAGACAAAAACCCAAAAGAACTATTCAGGCCAAAGGCAACAAAGCGGTATTTGTAGAATGTGATATTAGAAATATTGATTCCTTGGACGATGCAGTAAAGCAAATTAAAGGCTTATCAAAATCAATAGACGTTTTGATAAACAATGCTGGTGGAGCTCCTATGGCTAATGCTTTAAGTGTTTCAAATAAATTCCATGAAGCAATCATTGACCTAAACCTATCGGCGCCACTTAATGTAAGCCAAAGATTTGCCAAAATTATGATGAAACAAAAAACGGTTTCGAACATTATTAATATATCTAGCGTTACTGCAACTAGACCCACACCAGGAAGTGCTGCTTATGGAGCTGCTAAGGGAGGTCTTGTAAATCTAACTAAAACCTTAGCAGTGGAATGGGCTCCCAAAATTAAAGTTAACTCGATAATTGTTGGATACATAGAAACAGAAAATTCTATACTCCATTACGGAAGTAAAAAAGAAATCAATAAAGTAGCTAAAACTATCCCAATGAAAAGAATGGGTAAGCCGGAAGATATAGCTAATGCTTGCATCTTCTTTTCATCCAATTTAGCTGATTGGATTACAGGTGCTGCTCTTGAAGTTCATGGCGGCGGAGAACAACCAACCTATCTTGAGTTTGCAAAGCCCAAATAAAGAACTTTATATATTATCTTATGTCTAAATAAGCATCGATTAATTGCTGAGAAAGAAAATGAATGAAAAATATGTGCAGGCCTTAATTCTTGGAAGTATTATTGGTCTTGCAATTGTGATTGACGATATAATTAGTCCAAAAAATTTAATTAATAATGCACCTATTTCCATAGGGATTATTGACGAAAAGTCTAAAAATTCCGATCAGCTAATCAAAATATTAGAAAGACTTGGTTCTGATCATGAGTTAAAGAATCATAAAGTTATTTTATTAGATACTAGCGATGATAAAACGATGAGCTCTAATGAATTAAAAAAAATATTTAAAATTAAAATTGATGGAAATGATGAAAATGAAGAGGAAGTAAAAAAGGATATCAGGATAAAAGTTAACACAGATGATATGTCCGATATAGATATTCAATCAATTTTTGATGAAATTCAAATACAGCTTAGCGATGAAGAATACATTGAAGTGAAATCAAAATTAGAAGATGCAAAATCTGAATTGGAGAATGAGTTAGCTGAAGTAGCAGATCAGTTAGGTAATGTTGATATTGATATTCAGGTTGAGGTTGATAAAAATTAATTTATCCAAATAATTTTCTGACCAAACGATTGCCCCAAAATATTTTTAAAGCCCCTTTTAGTTGCTCAAATGATTTATCTGTATAGGGGTAAGCTGATGCTGACTTTTTACCTATAATAATTGGCATTGGATGAGCATATGCTAACAAGCCCTCTTTTCCATTAACTACGCCTAGCCCACTTTCTTTAACTCCACCGAATGGAACTTCATTAACTCCATAGCTCATTGCCATATCATTTACAGAGCAGGCACCTGTTTCTATTGCTTTAGCTAATCTCTGACCCTTTTTTAAATCCTTAGTCCAAACATTTCCATTCAATCCATAATGAGATTGGTTGGCTAGCATTAATGCTTCCTCTTCTGATTGAACTTTCATAATTGAGATAATTGGACCAAAGGTTTCATCTTTCATAATCTTCATTTCGTGAGTAACTTCCACAAGAACGGTTGGTTCAAAATATAAACCTTCAAAATTTGGATTTCTTTTGCCTCCAACCAATACCTTTGCGCCTTTAGCAACTGCATCATTGACATGATCTTCGATGATATCAACTTGCTTATCCCAAAAAGTAGGACCAACATCACCTTTGCAATCGTTTGATTGAATGAGCGATTGAGTTATAGAAACTGCCTCTCCAACAAACTCATCATAGACATCCTCCATGACATAAATTCTCTCAGTGCCACAGCAATACTGGCCTGCATTCATGCATGAGCCAACAACAGCACCACTAGCAGCATCTTTGATATCTGCATCAGAACAAACAATCATGGCATCTTTACCGCCTAATTCAAGACTATAGTGAATCAGCATTTCTCCACATTTTGCAGCAATCTTCTTGCCTGTAGCAACGCTACCTGTGAAAGAAACCTTATCTGGACCCTGATCAATTAACTCTGCACCCGTCTCCCCATCTCCAATCACAGTCTGAACAAGATGCTCTGGAGCTTCTGCTAGTGCAAAAATTTCCTGCACCAATGCTCCAGACATAGGTGTAACTTCAGATGGTTTTACCACCACGCTATTTCCACAAAGAACAGCTTGAATGACTGGATTAATAGATAATATGAATGGGCCATTCCATGGAGTAATTACTGCTACCACACCTCTTGGCTTATAAGTGATTATTGTTTTCTTAAGAAACTGCATAGGACCATGCATCTTAATTTTTTTGTCTGCTAGCCATTTTTGAGCTCTCTTTGCATAAAATACCAAAGAATCTACAGCTGAAAATACTTCCATAGACATAGCTTCTTGCTCAGGTTTACCGGTCTCTCTCATGACAACATCCATGATTCTATCTTGCTGCTGTATAACTACATCAGCAACCCTATGCATTAATTCAACTCTTTCTTTCAAAGTTGTTTTCTTCCACTCACTTTGCGCAACTTTAGCTTGGGTCATGATCGTTGAAATCTCTTCAGATGAAGTGCACTCATAAGTATCGATATGAGAGAGATCGACCGGGCTTTTTAAAGTTAATAGTTTTTTGCCGCTCTCTGAATGAGAGATAGAAAAAATAGCCATGGTTATAACTCCTTAAGTTTCGCTTCAAGCATTGGCGTTACGTGATTGTTGATATGCGCATTCATGCCCATAGGCATAATCTCATAATGCTCTAGTTTGCGAACGACTTTTACCATAATTACGGTAAATTTATATAACGCTAAAATATAATAGTAATCAAAATCGTCTGCACTAAAGCCTGTGAGCGCTTCCCATTTAGCAATGGTTGCAACAGGTCCAGGAAAACCACTCAACCTTTCCACATGGACACCTTTTGAGTTGCAATCATCAATAGCGATTCCCCATGCAAGATCCATACAAGGATCCCCAAGAGCTGCCATTTCCCAATCTAAAACAGCTGAAACTTGACCATCGGGATCATACATAACGTTTGCACATCTACAATCGCCCCAAAGAATAGAAGATTGAGCTGATTTAGGTTTATTAGCTTTTAGCCATTCACGCGCTTGATCTGCAACTGGGTGAGCCTCACCATCCATAGCCCAATCATGAAAGTTAAAGTAATAATTTAACTCTTGATCAAGATAGTTTTCCGCAAGTTTTGGTCTATTCAGAAATTCAAAATCTTCATTTGTAATATCAACTTGATGGATTTTAGCCATCTGCTCAACCCAACCCCACCAGATCCTTTCTCTAACCTCTTCTGAGGAATCAGCAACCCAACCTTCTTGATGAAACGGAGGGTTATCAGATGGAGCATCGCCGCTTGCCATTTCCATAACATAAAACGATGTTCCAAAAACTTCATCACTTGGCTCATACCAAAGAACTTTTGGAACTTTAATATCGTGATCAGCTAGTTTTTGCATGATCAAAAATTGCTTATGAATATCATAGTCAGGAAATACAAAAAAACCTTCGGGATAGAATCGAACCACCATCCCAGTCTTAATTTTCGTATTATCTAATTTATATGAAACATTGAAACTTAATGTTTCATTTGAAAAGCCTGTGTTTTCAGGGCCTCCTAATAGCTCCACATCCAGATCCGACGCTCCATCCAGTTTTGTCTCAATCCAGTTACTAAAAATTACTTTAGTTGCATCTAAATCTCTTTCTTGTGGCTTTGGCATTGTGTTGTTCTATTCATTGATTAAACATCAACCTTAATATAAATTTAATGAATTAAAAAGAAAACTATGGCTGATTTATTTAAAGAAAAGTGGGATACATTTTGCGAAAACCTTAAAGAAGTTGGATCAATAATTGAATCAGAATCTTCGCTAAGTGAAACAGATCAAGCGGAAGGTTATAGATACCTATTGCGTTTAATGCGCCTATCATTGGAGATGAATTTAGAGCATTCAAACCCATCTTCACCATCTTTTTACAATCTGTCTCACGAGACTGCAAAAATAGGAGCAGATAATCCGGACAACATTTATCTAAACGCAAATATAGATGGAAAACAATCATATGAAGTCTATGGAAATATTGGTGAATCAGATTACTTGAGCTTTGGATTAAAAGAAAATAGGTATAGCAAAGATGGCACCATGATCTCATTGGGAGAAATTGATATGAGAGACATGAGCGTGGATAGTTCTGGTAATTTTTCTTTATATGTTGGGGGAGAGAGTGATTCTAAAAATTTTTTACCGCTTCCTGAAAATGCAAATATGTTGATAGTTCGTCAAACTTATAAAAATAGAATTTCTCAAACTCATGCAAAAATTAATATAAAAACTACTAGCTCAACACCCACTCCTGACCTTCTAACACTTGTGAAACTTGAAAATCAACTCCATCAGACTCTTGCTTTTGTTAGGGGAACTGCATCAACATTTATTAAGTGGGTGCATGAATTTAAAAACAATCATAAGAATCAATTACCCATGGGCGATCAAGCCTTTTTTCAAGCAGCTGGTGGAGATCCTAAAATTTGCTACCTTCATGGTTATTATGACTTTGATAAAAGTGAATATATGCAAATCACAACCGATATACCTGATTGCGAATATTGGAACTTTCAGTTAGAAAATTATTGGATGGAGTCACTCGATTACCGACATTACCCGATTCATATTAATGAATCATCAGCCACTTTTAATAATGATGGAACTCTTACGATTAATATCAGTCATTTACCCATGAATATTAAAAATAATCTTATAACCGAGGGTCGCAATAATGGAGCCATGCTTCTTAGATGGATTGGCGCATCATCGTATCCAATTCCCAATGTAGAGATAAAAAAAATAAATTCCTTGGAGGCTGGCTGATGCTTGATTCTGCAGAAATAAAAAATACCGCTCAAAAACAGACGAATCTAGACTTTTTTGGCAACCCTTTATTTTTAGAGGGATTTGAGAGCCTTGTTTACTCAATCAATAAAGAGGCTGACTTGAATGATGTTGGGTTGGAGGCACAGAAATATAGATTAATTGGTGTATTAGCTAATTTATTACGAATTGAAGAAGCTTGCATCCAAACACCAGAGATACTCGATGAAGAAATTAAATCACCAGTTGTGATTGTTGGGCTTCCTAGAACAGGAAGCACAATGACTCATAGACTCCTCGCATCTGATCCAAGACACACTGCAATGCTTTGGTGGGAAGGAAGATATCCAGCAATGCTAAATGGTGAGGTGCGAGGCAACCCAGAAGAACGAATGGAAATCGGAAAAGCTGAAGTTGAAGCTGTCATGCAAGCCTCCCCAGAAGCCCTTACCATTCACCCCTGGGATTATAAAGGCGCAGATGAAGAAATTTTGCTATTGGAGCATACATTTTTTAGCACAGTTCCAGAATCATTTATGCGACTACCCTCTTATTCAAAGTGGGTTGAATCTCAAGATCATATTCATGCATATGCTCAACTAAAAAAAATGCTTCAGTACCTCCAATGGCAAAATCCGGGACGAGAAAAAAAAAGATGGGTTTTAAAATCGCCTCATCATTTAGGATTCATAGATAAATTTTTAGAAGTATTTCCAGACTCAAAAGTCATACAAACACATAGAGATCCCTTAAAAACAGTTCCATCTTTTTGTTCAATGTGTGCAAATTTGTTTGAACCTTTAACAAATTCATATAATAAAAATGAAATTGGTCATCATTGGGCGCATAAGTTAGCCAAGGTACTCAATCACTGCATGAAGGTTAGCAATGAAAATAGAGATAATTTCCTTGATCTTGAATTCAACAAAATGATCAAGGATCCTATTCTTGAAATGAATGAGGTTTATAACTTTATCGATGAGGATTTTACAGACCAAGCTGAAAACGCAATGAAAGCATGGAAAGAAGAGAATCAACATGAAATGGGGGCTCATCAATACTCTCTTGAAGAATTTGGTCTAGAAAGCTCATTTATTGATAGGCATTTTCATGACTATATGAATCAATATATAAAATAGGAAATAAAATGATATTAAAAGATAAAGTTGTAATTGTTTCTGGCATTGGACCAGGTTTAGGTCAAGAGCTAGCTTATGGTGCTGCCAGAGAAGGTGCAAAAATTGCTATAGCTGCAAGATCTAATGATCTATTAAATAAGCTTAAAGATGAAATCGGTGAACATTCAGATGTAATAGCTATTCCTTGCGATATCACCAAACCTGAGGAGTGCAAAAATTTAGTTGATGAGACTGTTAAAACATATGGAAAGCTAGATGGATTAATCAATAGTGCTTACCGCGCTGGTGATTTTAAGGAGATTGAAGATGCTGATTTTTCTGACTGGCAAGAAACTATGAACACAAACTTTTTTGGCACCATGAATTTGACCATGGCTGCTGTTAAGGAAATGACCCCCAATCATCAAGGTGCAATCGTGATGATCAACAGCTTGATAACCAAAAAACCCTTACCCACTCAGGGAGGTTATGCTGCATCAAAAGGTGCTCTATCGACAGCGACTAAAATTCTGGCAAAAGAGCTTGGCCCGAAAGGAATAAGAGTTAATTCTGTTTATATGGGCTGGATGTGGGGTCCGCCGGTTGAAATGTATGTAAATTTTACCGCTGAATCTATTGGTGTTAAGCCAAAAGATGTAATTGATGGTGTTACCAAGGATATACCATTAGGCATCATTCCAGATGATAGTGACTGCGCCAATGCAGCATTATTTCTAATCTCAGATCTTGCAAAAGTTATCACGGGGGCTAATTTAGATGTAAATGGTGGGGAATTTATGTCATAGGGGTGTATCGAATGATATTTATTCGTCAAGTTAAATAAAAGTATTCACCGTTTTTTTAAAAAATAAGAATTTCCATATAAATATTGTTTAAAATCTAATCATGTCAATTAACAAAGATATTCATACCATTGATCTAATGCTTGGAATTCCTGAGCAAGAGGATAGATCAGATTGGTATAAATTCATGGAACCCCTCCTGCGAGATGAAGAATCAAAGTCCATGTTTAAGATGCCTGCTCAATATATGTTCAAGGATATTCCTGAGACTGGTTCACATGATGATTTTATCCAATACACAATTGAGCAAATGGATAAATTTCATATCAATCAAGCCATGATAGGATTTCATGAGAAATCAGAGGTTAAAATTGAAGCTGCGAAGAATCACACAGACAGATTCTTTTTTGATCTTCCGGTAAATCCTAATATTGAAAATGAAGCTGAGAACATAAAAAGACATTATGAAACTTATGGTATAAAAGCAGTAAGCGCTTTTCCATCTGGCATGTTTCCTCAAATTGCTATTAATGATCCAAAGTGGCATCCAATTTATGAAATGTGCGTAGAGCTAGATCTACCTTTTTTTTGTTGTGTGGGAGTTCCGGGTCCAAGAATACCAATGGCCCCTCAAAAAGTTGAACTCGTTGATGAGGTTTGCTGGTACTTTCCTGAATTGAAATTTGTAATGCGCCATGGTGCAGAGCCATGGACAGCTTTAGCTTGCAAATTAATGCTCAAGTATCCAAACTTATATTACTCAACTAGCGCATTCTCACCAAAACATTACCCTCAAGATATAATTAATTTTGCTAATACTCGTGGAATTAATAAAATTATGTATGCAGGCTATTTTCCGATGGGGTTATCATTAGATAAAATATTTGCAGAAATGGACAGCGTGCCGTTCAAGGATGAGGTTTGGCCAAAATTTCTTGGTGAAAATGCACAAAAAATTTTAAAACTATAGATATAAATAATGAGCAATAAAAAGAGATACCCTATGCCAATACCATTTGGTTGGTATGTTGTTGAGTATGCAGATGAGTTGAAGCCCGGCGATGTAAAATCAGTCCGTTATTTTGCTCAAGATCAAGTTCTGTTTAGGACGACTAATGGAGAAGTCAGTATGTTAGATGCTTATTGTCCTCACCTTGGGGCTCACCTTGGGCATGGAGGGATTGTAAATGGAGAATGTATTGAATGCCCTTTTCATGCATGGAGATGGAAAGCTGATGGAAAAATTGGAGAAATACCCTACGCAAAAAATATACCTCAAAAAGCAAAAGACACTCAGATTTTTAAATATCCAACGGTTGAAAGAAATAATTTGATTTATGCTTGGTATCATCCGCATGGTGAACAACCACATTATGATGTGGAAACCTATCCAGAGGTCATTGATCCTGAATGGGGCGATGAGTTTGAAAAATATGAATATGAAATTAAATGTCATATTCAAGACATGGCTGAAAATGCAGTAGATGCGGCGCATTTCATGTATGTTCATGGCGTTGTTTCATATCCAGAGTTTGAAGTCACATATGACAAGCAAAAAAGATTCTTTTCGCAACAGGCAAATATGGAAACGCCTCGAGGAGTTGTTAAAGGAAAAATTTCAGGCGCATCAAATGGGCCTGGTGATAATTTTACAAAGTTTGAAGGCATATGCGATACCCTGCTCTTAGGTTCAACCACCCCAACAGAAAACGAAGAAGTGATTACAAGATTTTCATTTCTTCAAAAAAAGATTGATGGAAAAGTTCCATCTGGTGGTGTTGGTGCTGCGATAATTGCTGATATAAACAAACAAGTTAAAGAAGATATTCCTGTGTGGGAAAATAAAAAATATGCCTCTAAGCCTGTTTTGTGTGACTCAGATGGTCCAATTGCTAAATTTAGAAAACATTTCTCATCCTTTTATGCTGAATACAATGAAGCAGAAGCAATTGAAGCTTTGAATATAGATCAATGATTAACCTCTTTAAAAACAAAGATCTTGACTGGAAACGTTTTCAGGGCGGCAGTGATTTTGACTATCCAATAGATTATTCGGCAGCACTTTTAAATGCAAACGAAGATGGTCATGTAGATATTCTTTATAGATGGGAGCCAGATTGTTATTGCCATTTTCATAGACATACAGCTGAAGTATCATCAACAGTTCTTGAGGGGGAGCTTCATGTTATTGATATTGATTTAACTTCTGGAGAAGAAATAGGCACCAAAATTAGACATGCAGGTGATTATGCTCACAAAGAACCTGGAGATGTACACATGGAAAAAGGTGGCTCTAATGGCGCTCTTGTTTTATTTAATCTCTATGCACCTCATGGTGTTTTAGCTGAGTCTTTAAACATGGATGGCACTATTATTAAAAGAGCAATCGTAGATCAATTTATCAAGAAAGCATAAAAACCTATTTATTTAAGATAAATAATAGATTTTCTTTCAAGCTTACAGATACAAATCCAACTCCTTCAAGCGCTAACTTTGGAGCTTCTTCAATTCTTCCAATCTCAATATCATTTTTATAGAAAATAATAGTCGGAGTTCTTCTCACTTCTAATATTTCACCCCTATTGAGGGGTTCGTTTTTATTGTAATCAAGCCCAATCAAGGAGATCATTTCAGGCTTCATATTAATATCTTCAAGCAATCTCAAGAACCTTGGTATTTCTCTTTGACTATCATGACACCAAGTACCAAATAAAATTTTTACACTAATCCCATTTAAATCAATATTTTTCTTAAATTGATATGGTTCAGAAGAAAGATAATTTTCATAGAATTTATGATCCTTTGAGAAGAGATCTTCTTTGGTAAGGTCACCAATTAGAATTGAATTGCTGGAAGAAAAATTTGTAAAACTCATTGATAGAATGAGAAATAAGATGATGAATCTTTTCAAAATAGCTGTTTTAAGATTCTAAGGGTTCATAGTCAAACTTGCTGACGCCACAATCTGGACAAACCCAATCGTCTGGAATATCTTCCCATTTGGTGCCTGCAGGAATTCCACCATCGGGATCACCAAGCTCTTCATCGTAAATATGACCGCAGATAACACATTCAAATTTTTGGTAATTCATAAACTTTTTTGTAAATTTGATTTTATTTTTGCATGCTCTTCTCTAGTTAGAGAATGCGAAAATAATAAATATGCAGCAATAGAATAACTAATAATTGGTACAAATGTATAGATATAAAAAATTGCCATCTTAGATGAATTGCTGTTTTCTATTCCTAGACTAATATCAAAGCCCCAAAGGAATTCAATGACAATGTAAGGAACAACTGCTGCAAGAGCAAAACCAATTTTGGTCAGGGTCGTTAAATATGAAAAAACTGTACCTGAGATATTTTCGCCACCTTCAAGATTTAATTTATCAGAAATATCAGCAGTAATTGCATTAATCAGAGGTAAAGGCCCTGAAAAAGCAAAACCATATAAAATTATAAAAGATCCAACGCTGATCAATTTAGGAAAATCTTCAAGATCTTTTATAAACCAATAACCAGTAAAACCAATCAACAACACTCCAATTGCATAAAGACAAGCAATGCCAGCAGCAAAATGTTTTGATGTTTTAATACCCAATTTTCTCCATACCCATAGGCCAAAAACGCTCACTACATAATAAGCAAGCATTAATCTGGATGAGTACTCAGGCAATTCGATAACTACCTCCATCCAGATTAAATATAGCGCTCCATTTAAACTCATGCAAAAACCTATAAGAACCGCAGCAAAAACAATTTTATTTAGCATTCTATTTTTAAATAAACTTTTAAAGGCTCTAAATGGATTGGTTAATTTTTCTGTTGAAGCGGACTCAATGGAATCGGGAACTTGTTTTAATGCGTTGAGGGTAATTAATGGGATGCAAAATAAAAGAAACATTCCAATTGCGTTTACTTTTGCCTTCAGTGAAGGGTCGTTAATCTCCACAATCGCTGGAATAGCTATAACTGTAAACATGCCCAATAAAGACATTAACTCTCTGAGTGTTAGCAGTTTGGTTCTATCATCGTAGTTTGGCGCAAGAAAAGAAGCCCAGGACAATTGAGTAATGCTACTTAAGGTGAATGCTGAATACATTAAAAATAGCCCCACAACAAAATATAATGGCGAGGTCTGATCAGTTTGTGGCAAGAAAATGACATAGGTAGCTAGCATAAAAACAGGTGCTGATAAAAATATCCAGAGTTTATGCTTGCCCCATTTTGAGGGAAATTTATCAATCAAGACCCCCATGACAGGATCAGTCAACACATCTGCAAATCTGCCCAAGAAAAAAATAATACCAACCAGCGACAAACCAAGACCTAAATCGTCTGCGTAAAATGGCAAAATAAAAATAAACATTGGCATCCCAGCCGCAGAGGTTGGGAAATTTAATGCGGTATATGATAGCCGCTGAAATAAATTCATTTTTTTGAGATTTATGCTTTAAAAACGTCTCTCATTGAAATAATACCTACAAGATGCTCTCCAGAGAAAACTGGCAGGTGCCGAATTTGGTTTTGCAGCATAAGTTTTTTAGCTTCTGAATTAGAAGTATCAGGACAAGTAAAAATTAACTTTCTGGTCATCACATCTTGTACTGTCTTGGATTCAATATTTTTAGGACCTCCGGATAATGCGTAAACTAGATCTCTTTCAGTCAAAATACCCAAAATAGATGATTTACAGAGATTATTCTCTGAACCACTCTCACATATCATTAGAGCTCCAATTTTATTTTTATTCATAAGAGTTGCTGCATCAAATAAATTGGAATTTGCAGGAATGGTAAAAATGTCCCAATATTTTTGTTCATTCAAATGATCTTTAACTTTTTTCATGTTTTATTTATAGGTCTAAATGGATTAGATTTGTAACATTTCTGTGAAAGATATTAACACCCAAAGTCATTTCTTGGTATCATAAAGGTACAACAAAGTATGTTTAGCATTTACTTATATATTAACTATAACAATTTAAAACTAATATGAAATCTTTAAATTACCTCTCTGTTTTTGTTTTTGCATTTTTACTGACAATACCTGCCTTCGCAGGTGATAAAGGCTATGTTGGAGAAGAAGGCACTGAAATTGAAGTGACAAGAGTTTCTAGTCCAGCTCCTGAATATCCAAGAAGAGCTATCAGGCTTGGAGTTGAAGGCTCCGTTAGATTGGAGTTTGATGTAGACACAGATGGCTCGGTCTTAGATCCATATGTGGTTGAGAGTAGTCCTGCTGGGGTTTTTGATAGAGCTGCAATAAAAGCTGTAAGAAAATTCCTTTATCAACCTCCCACATATAATGATACTTCTGTAAAGGTTAATAATGTGCAAATTGATCTTGTTTTCAAGCTCGCAAATTAATCTTTAGTTCAAATATAGACGAAGGATAACTATGCCTATAAGACTCCAGTTACTTCTATTTGGGGTCATCGGTAATGTTCTTGTTGCTGCTATTTTTATATTTTCCTTTGGGTATAGAGAAAATATTCAAGAAGACTCTTCAAACGAATCACTGCTAACTCTTTATGAGTCTGCATGGTACCAAACTTATAATAAGTCTTTTGATGTAATGTCGAAGTGGCTTCCGGTTACTGGAGAAAATGCATCTTTTTGGGATCCTGACTCAGAGATTTTTTTGGATGAGGTTGCTTCCAGTAATATTTATACCAACCCTCTTCTCGATACTATCAGCGCTGATAGAATTGGTGATGCCCAGTATTTAATTGAATTATTTTTTGAGGAAGAGCTAGATTACGGAAATCTAAGTTATGTCATGGCCTACTTCCCCTCAGGCGAAAGAATCTATTGTGGAAGTGCTCTTGATCTCTTGGGTGTTGATCCATGCTCTCCTGCTGCACGACCTGATTTCTTCAGCTACCTTGATTCATTTTTACAAGATGCCTCAAGCAGGCCCAGACAATCAATTGTAAAAATTAAAGATAAAAATGAAGAGCAAGCATCAACCTTAAATCAGGCGCTAAGCTTTCCAATTAAAGTAGAAGGACAGACATTGGCTGTCATTGCTCTAGGTGTAGATATTCGAAAGGGTCTAGAAGTTTTTGAGGATGAGTTTGAAGTAAGAACCGCCATAAATACTGATTCTGGCTTGATATCACTTAATGATTATTATCAACAATTCGGTGATACAGATGATGATCTTTTTGATATTGAGAATTTTAATAAATTAACTGATAAAGCTGCTTCATTCAAAGAGTTAAATGGTTCCCGTCACTCTGAAAAAGATACAGACTTAGGCACCTCAGTTACTCTTCTTCCGTTGAGCACCTTTTTATCAGCTGATGAAGCTCAATTGTTTATTTTTAAGGATGAAAGAGAAAACATATTAAGAGCAGCTAATGTATTAAATTTAACCTATGTAGCCGCTATCTCATTTGTAATATTTATTATCTCTCTAATAGCATTCATTACTACCAGAACTTTTGGAGGCATTACGAAGGCAATTGAGGTTCTTGAGGGCCTAACTAAAGGTGATCATACTCAAGAAATGCCAGTGAGAAAGGGAATTCTTGCATCAGAGAGAGATGAGGTTGGACAGCTCTCAGCTGCTCTCGGGACCTACAAATCTCATTTAGTTGAAATGGAATCTATTAGAGAGGAACAGGCTAAACGAAGACATGAACGAGACGAAGTAATTATTGAAAAAATGACGGCGCTTGCTGACCAGCTTGATGGAAGCGCAAGAACACTTATTCTCAATGATATTAAGAAAATGAATGAGTTGGCAGATAATGCTGATAGAAACTCCAGTGAAGAGGCATCTGTAGAACTAATGTTAGTTGCTTTCTCAAGAATGTCTGATGAGGTAAATGGTTTGATAGATGCTAGAACCAGTGAGATGGAAACTGCCAGAGATGAGGCCAGAGATGCCAGTGATCAGAAAACGAAATTCTTTGCAAATATGAGTCATGAATTAAGAACTCCATTAAATGCAATTCTTGGGTATGGAGAAATGCTTTATGAGGACTGTGAAGACTTAGGCTACGATGATTTGCTGCCTGATCTTAAAAAAATTACTTCATCGGGAAGTCATCTTTTATCCTTAATTAATAATATTTTAGATCTTTCTAAAATTGAAGCAGGCAAGATGGAGCTTTTTGTTACTAGTTTTGAAATTGAGAATATGGTTCAAATCATCAAAGATGTTTCTGAACCTTTAGCAGCAAAAAATGATAATGGTTTTGTGATAAATCTTGATGGCGCCATGGGGTCAATGTCTCAGGATGAAACAAAACTAAGACAGTGTCTAACCAATTTTTTAAGCAACGGCTTTAAATTTACCAAAAACGGAACGGTTACATTGGATGTTAAAGCTAAAATGGTCGGTGATGTAGAATTTATTGATTTTGCTGTCATTGATACCGGTGCTGGAATGAGTCCAGAAGGAGTTGCTAAGGTGTTTGAAGAGTACACTCAAGCTGAGCGCTCAACTTCAGCTAACTATGGAGGTACAGGCTTAGGTTTACCAATTTCCAAGAAATTTGCTGAAATGATGGGCGGAGACGTAATCGTGACCAGCGAAGAAGGCGTTGGATC
>JAQWJG010000024.1 GCA_029248485.1 SAR86 cluster bacterium
ACAACAAACTTTATACATGGCTACCCTCAATACTGCATTTCACTTGCATGTGTTGTTAATGGTCAAACTCAGCATGCTGTTATTATCGATCCTACTCGCAGAGAAGAATTTAGTGCATCTAGAGGCAAAGGCGCTGAACTAAACGGAGAAAGAATTAGAGCTAGCACTCGAAATGGGCTGAAAGACTCCCTCATAGGAAATACTTCCCATGTGAATGATTCGCAAAACTACTCATTTGAAAACATTGCAACTTTTAAGGCTTTGTATAAACACAGCTTAACTATTAGACGTTCTGGCTGCTCAGCATTAGATTTGGCCTATGTTGCAGCAGGAAGATTGGATGGGTTCTGGGCTAATGGCCTTGGAATTTGGGACGTTGCTGCAGGTATGCTTATTGCTGAAGAAGCAGGAGCATTAACAAGTGATTTTTTAGGCAATCCTGATTACAAGAAAAGTGATCATTATCTGTGCGCTACACCAAAATGCTTTAAGCAGATGCTTGAAGCCATCAAACCAAACTTCACAGCCCATTAGGGCATATCGTCAAATTCAGCTCCCTCGGGCTCAGGTATTGCAAGATCATCTTGTGTGATTGAAAGACCTAGCAACATATTGGCTACAACATATATTGAAGAATAAGTTCCCACCAAAACTCCAATAATTAAGGCTTGGCTAAAGCCTCTAATCATATCTCCGCCAAAGAAAAATAGAGCAAACAAAACCAGCAAAGTGGTTAATGAAGTAATCAAGGTTCTAGAAAGCGTTTGATTGATCGACCGATTAACAATCTCATCAGGCTCGAACCCTCGTTCGCCTCTAAAATTTTCTCTAATCCTGTCTGAAACAACGATGGTATCGTTCAAAGAATAACCAATGACAGCAAGCAAGGCTGCCAAAACAGTTAAATCAAAATCCCAAGAAAGCAATGAGAATAACCCAAGAATAATCACGACGTCATGAGCAAGTGCTGCGACCGCACCTAGCGCAAACTTGTACTGAAATCTAAAAGCTACGTAAAGCAAAATCATGCCAAGGGCCACAAGCATACCTAACCCACCCTGATCTCTAAGTTCTGAGCCAATTTGAGGCCCAACAAATTCAATTCTTTTGAGTTCAGTTGAGGGATCAGCATCTAGTAAAAATTTATAGATAACATCTCCAAGCTGGCTGTTACCATTTTTATCTGCCACTTTAATAAGCACATCTGAATTGGAGCCAAAATTTACAACCTGGAAATCATCAAAGCCATTGTCAGTCATCAAATCTCTTATATCGACTAGATCTGCGGCTTCTTCATAAGAAACTTCAATGAGTGTTCCACCACTAAAATCTAATCCCAGATTAAGACCCTTAAAACCAAGAGAACCAATCGACATAATAAGCAAAACCAAAGAGCCTATGGTTGCAAACCTTCGATAGCTCATGAATGGAATATTAAAGTTCATTAAACTCTTAGCTCCTTAATATTTTTATTTCCATACATTAAATTGATAATTGCTCTGGTGCCCAAGATAGCAGTAAACATAGAAGTTAAAATGCCTATCGACAAAGTGATCGCAAAACCTTTAACCGGACCAGTACCAATTGCATAGAGTACGATAGATGCAATTAATGTTGTCACATTTGCATCAACAATGGTTACAAAGGCTCGAGAGAAACCTTCTTGAATGGCGGTCTGAGGATCTTTGCCCTCTTTAAGTTCTTCTCTAATCCTAGAAAAAATCAATACATTGGCGTCCACCGCCATACCAATGGTTAGAACGATACCTGCAATTCCAGGAAGAGTCAGGGTCGCTCCCAACAGAGACATAAAGCCTGTAATCAAAACAACATTGGCAAAAAGAGCAATATTTGCAGCAAATCCAAACCAACGATAATAAAAAAGCATAAATGCTATGACCGAAAGCAAGCCGATGATGATTGATTTAACTCCTAACTCAATATTCTCTTTTCCAAGACTTGGACCAACCGTTCTCTCCTCCACAAATTTCATGGGGGCAGCCAATGCTCCGGCACGAAGCAATAATGCAAGTTCACTTGCTTCTTGCGGTGATCCAACGCCTGTGATTCTAAATGCAGTTCCTAAAACAGCTTGAACAGTGGCAAGACTTATAATTTCTTTCTCAATATAGGCAGTCTGCTCAATAACATCATTACCATCTTCATCTTGTGTAAGTACTGATCTGCTTTTTTGCTCAACAAAAAGAACTCCCAATCGCCTGCCAATATTTCCATTAGTAGCCTTTTGCATAGCGCGTCCGCCTTGCATATCCAAGGTAATATTTACTTGAGCAAATCCACTTTCATCAAAGCCTGCACTTGCATTGGTAACCCTTTCACCAGCAACAATGATATTTTTTTCTAGAAAAGCTGAGCCCATTCGCTCGTCTTGATAATCAAATTCTTCTTTTCGTAACCTTGAGGTGGTTGATGCGGCTTCTAACCGAAATTCTAGATTTGCAGTTTTTCCAATAATTTTCTTTGCTGCAGTTGTATCCTGCACGCCAGGCAATTGCACAACAATTCTACTGCTACCTTGTCTCTGAACAATTGGCTCACTCACCCCAAGTTCATTAACCCTATTTCTCAAGGTCATAAGGTTTTGCCCGACAGCATAGTCTCTAATCTCTTTTATCGCAGACTGAGAATATGCAAGCTCAACAAGGTTTCTCACTGAATTTGCTGTTAAATCATACAGAGGGGTTCCAAGGGGAGTGATATTATCTTCATTAAAAATCCTTAATGCTTTGTTGTAATCTTCATCACTGGCAAAAGAAAAAGCTAAATCCTTATTATCTTTTCTTGAGCTCTCAACATTTATTCGATCATCTCTAAATTTCTTTCTGTACTGATTCAATAGTGATTCAAGGCGGTTATCTAGCGCACTATCGATATCAACCTCTAAAAGAAAATGTACTCCGCCTGACAAATCTAAGCCAAGTTTTAAGGGTCCGCCACCAATGTTTCTAAGCCATTGTGGGGTCGATGGCTCGAGGTTCAATGCAACAATTGCTTCATCTAGCAAGGTTTTTTGCAATGCAGCCTTACCTGCAAGCTGATCATCAAAAGAGTTAAACTTTGCGATGATGTTATTGTCTTTAAGTCCAACGGATTCTACGCCAGTAGATTGATCTTCTAATATGCCTTTCACTTGATTCAATAAAATCTGATCCGCTGATTTGCCCGAATCAGTATATGCAATCTGAATTGCTGGCTTGGCAGGATATAAATTTGGTAAAGAATAGATTAAGCCAATAGACAACACCATCAATATGAATGTGTATGTCCAGATTGAAAATCTATTCATGATCTTGTTTTAGTCAATTGATGCGATAGTACCTTTCGGTAACGTATTCGCGATAGCAGTTTTTTGAAGCTTAAAAGTAATATTTTCACTTACTTCAATGGAAACATAAGGACCTTTAATATCTTTAATTCGGCCAATAATTCCACCTGCTGCTACAACCTCATCTCCTTTTTCAAGTCCGTCCATCATTTCTTGTAAAGCCTTCATACGCTTTTGCTGAGGTCGAATGGTCATAAAATACATCAGGGCTAGAAAACCTATAAAAAAAACAATGATAGGATCCGGTAACCACCATGGTAATTGTTGCTGTGTCTCGTTCATGTAATCTCCCTAGATTAAATGCTTGGGTACGTCTAAATGCCGCTTATTATAGAAGTCTTTTATGAACTTGGCGAATGAATCTGATTCAATTGATAGACGAATTTCATTCATAAGAGTTTGGTAGTAGTAGATATTATGAAAACTATTCAATATTGAGCTCAACATTTCATTGGTTTTATCAAGATGATTTAAATATGCTTGGGAGTAATTCTTGCAAACCTTGCATCCACAGTTAGGATCGATGGAGTCATCTGAGTTTTTGCTTGGAGCATTTCTAATATTCAAAACACCGTAAGATGTGATGAGTTGACCATTTCGAGCATTTCGAGTGGGTAAAACACAATCAAACATATCTATTCCGTAAAACACTGCCTCTACTATGTCCTCAGGCTTGCC
>JAQWJG010000061.1 GCA_029248485.1 SAR86 cluster bacterium
TTAGTATTTATATTAAATTAGAAAACGGAGGGTTCGCCTTTTGACAAGAGGTGAATTACCGAATTCGCCTATCAGACTTATCTAACTCTGATAGTTTGAAGCCTCTTTCGAGAGGCTTCTTTTTTTACAATAATTTATATCCAAATTATTAACCTAAAACTTTTCTATTAGTTTAAAATTCACCATCTTTTAAATACCTTATTTATTTCATGGAATCGAAAGATTGGTTTTTGCTGACTATGCTTGCTGCTATATGGGGCAGCGCTTTTATGTTCATAAAAATTTCAGCAGTAGATTTTGGACCAATTTTATTAGTAACCTTGAGATTGTTAATTGCTGGCTTGGTATTTATGCCTTTGCTGTTAAGACAAAAATACAGGCTCTTATTTAAATCACATTTACCTGGAATTATCATCATTGCTATTTTTAGTAATGCCTTGCCTTTTACTCTCTTTGCATTTGCTTCTCTTGGAGCCACATCAAACATGCTGGGAATTTTAAATGGTACCACTGCTTTTTTAACTACTGTTATTGCTTACTTTTGGTTGAATGAATCCATCTCTTCAAAACAAATTATTGGTTTGTGTCTTGGTTTTATGGGTGTCATTATTTTGGTAAATCCAGCAAATGGCTCAAGCACTATAATTGCAAGTACTTGTGCATTAATTGGATCACTGTGTTATGCCTTCAACGGTAATTATCTTCAAAAGTTTCACTCCAATTCAAATAAAAAAGTTTTAATAGGCTGGTCTATGCTTTTTGGCGGATTATTTATGACGCCGATTGCTGTTTTTAACTTGCCAGATACCATGCCAAATCTAAATTCATTTTTAGCATTGCTTTGGCTTGCTGTTGTTTCAACTGGAATTGGATATCTTGGTTATATAAGGTTGATTGATAGAATAGGTGCTGTAAAGACATCTACTTTGACATATTTGCTTCCTGTTTTTAGTATCTTGTGGGGCGCAATTTTTCTACAAGAGCAAATAACATTAATTATTTTTGGTGGTTTTATTTTTGTTATGATGGGCATGTATTTTGCTAATACAACCAAAGTAAAGATTAAAAATTAAGATGACATACACAGAAAAATTATTGTCAAAAGCCGATGAGGAAATCCCAAGGGTCACATTAGATGATTTCAAAAATGATCTAAACGCAAAGGTAATGATAGACGTTCGTCAGCATGAAGAATTGCAAGCATCTGGTACAGTCAAAGGATCTATGCACATCCCTAAAGGGGTTATAGAGTTTAGATTGAATAACAATGATGAGATTTCTTTCGATACCTCTGTGTATGTTTTCTGTGCAGTGGGTGTTAGATCAGCAATTGCTGGTTACAATTTAAAGAGGGTTGGTTATCAAAAAGTTTTTAATTTAGTTGGGTTTCAAGATATCCTAGATCAAGGTGCTGAGAAACAGTCTTTAATTTAATACAGGAGTAGTACAAATGTTTAGTCATATTATGGTTGGAGCAAATGATATTGAGGCATCAAAAGTTTTTTATGATGCAATTTTGGGAGTTCTAGGAGCCAAACCTGGACTATTATCTGAGAATTTAACGGGCCAAAAGAGATACATGTATTTTCTTGATGGAAGCACCTTTTTAATTTCTGAGCCGATTGATGGCAATCCATCAACTCATGGGAATGGTTCTACTATTGGTTTTAATGTTCCAGATGAAGCTACGGGAAATACATGGCACCAAACTGGTCTTGAGAACGGTGGTACAGACTGTGAAGATCCTCCAGGCACAAGAGAAGGGATGGGTGTAAAAATGTACCTAGCCTACCTGAAAGATCCTTCTGGTAATAAGATCTGTGTTTTAAAAAGATTGGCTTAGTTCTTTTTAATAGCCGGCTGCTTGGCCGTCCTTTCTAGTTTCTGAGGCACCATAGTAGACGCCGTCTTTAACCATGATAGCTTGGTAGCCACCAAAGATACCTTTTTCATATTTTATAGTATGGCCTTTGGCAGCTAATTCATCCTCTATGATTTCCCCAAAACCGGTTTCTAAGCTCAAAGTTCCACCGTCTTTCATAGTTTCATCTGTGGGTTGGGATGATCCACTGTGAACAATTCTTGGCGCATCACCAGCTTCTTGAAGGTTCAAACCAAAATCAACCATGTTGATGATTATTTGTGCATGTGCTTGAGGTTGAGTGGCACCACCCATCACCCCAAAACTCATAAATGGTTTTCCCTCTTTGGTCACAAATGCAGGAATAATTGTATGAAAGGGCCTTTTTCCGCCTAGCAGTGCATTCCTATGATTTTTGTCCAGGCTGAATAGTTCGCCTCTATCTTGAAGCATAAAACCTAACCCAGGTGGCATCATGCCTGACCCCATGCCTCGATAGTTACTCTGGATCAAGGAAACCATATTACCGTACTTATCTGCAACTGTTAGGTAGATGGTATCACCAGACTTCAATATTCCAGGTTCATCTGTAGCAGAAACATTATTTAAATCTATCAGCTTAGCTCGTTCTTTTGCATAGGATTTGGAGATCAATTCTTTTACAGGTATATCTGCAAAATGAGGATCAGCATAATATTTTGCTCTATCAGCAAATACTATTTTTTTAGCTTCCGTAAATAAATGAATATATTCAGAGCTATATAAACCCATCGTCTTTAGATCATAATTTTCTAATATATTTAAAATCTGCAAGGCAGCAATTCCTTGACCATTAGGCGGGAGTTCCCATACATCATAACCCCGATAATTCGAGGAGACAGGCGGCGTCCATTCAGAATGAAAGCCAGCAAGATCATCATAAGACAAGAAACCACCTTGAGATTGAATAAACTCAACCATTGTTTGTGCGATAGGACCCTCATAAAAACCCTCTCTACCATTTTCAGCAATAGTTTTAAGAGTGCTGGCGAGTTGAGGGTTTTTAAAAATTTCTCCTTTTTGCGGCATTTTACCATTTTTTACCCATACCTCATTAAAGTTAGGATAATTTTCGAAACGCTTTTGTGATCTGTCGAGGTAATATGCAATTGTTTCGGTGATTGGAAAGCCCTTGATAGCATATTCAATTGTTGGTTCAAACAAAGATGCAAATTTCAACTTACCAAATCTTTCATGCAGTTTTACCCAGCCATCAACAGCTCCAGGAACGGTTACTGGCAAGGGACCATAGGATGGGATTTTTGTAAGACCTTGCTGTTTAAAATAGTCTATAGATATATTTTTTGGAGCAGGGCCGCTAGCATTTAGCCCATGGAGTTTTTTAGTTTTAGCATCCCACACAATTGCAAACAGATCTCCTCCTATGCCATTCCCGGTTGGTTCCATAAGACCTAAAGCAATATTTGCAGCTATGGCAGCATCTACAGCTGTTCCACCTTGCTTAAGAATGTCTAAACCAATTTGCGTAGCAAGCGGATGACTGGTTGCAATCATGCCATTTTGTCCTATGACTTCAGAGCGACTGGCAAATTTTTCACCCGTAATCCGATCATATCCATAGCCTGAAGTAGTCATAGTTAATAAAAGTATAAATCCAAGTGCTTTGTTCATCATATTTAATGAGTCTATTATATTTCTTACCTTACTCTGAAATAAATAAATGCAAAAGAATTCCATAATGTTATTGATAATTAATCAACATATAGTTATGTTTAAAATATATTCATTTATTTAATTACAGGAGATAAAAATGAAATTTAAATCTATGTTTGCATTCGCATTACTATTTTGTGCAGTAAATATTTCTGCATTTGATGTAACCGGCGATCATTTTGATGCAAAGTTTAAAATCACATCCGTTACTCTCGGCGAAAAATACAGCATTATTAATGCTGAAAGCGATGCTGCTGGGCAATATGGAAAAGTGTATGTGAGCTATAAATTAAAAAATACTTCTGATACAGGCGGTACCTGGACAGGACAGGGCAGAGGTATCAGCCCAGAGGGAAATTTAGCTCGTGGCAATCTTCAGGGTGTTTGGACACGAGAGGGGAAAATTCTCTCTATTAAATCTTTAGATGATGTGACCGATGGCATTAATTTTATGCAAGGAACCATTGATTTAATTTCAGGGGATATTGAGATTGAAGTTTACAAAGTAGACTGAGCAACAATCTTTTCTCCAGAAAGCCACTTTTTTAAGTGGCTTTTTTATTGGCACGCCCGGAGAGATTCGAACTCCCGACCCCTTGGTTCGAAGCCAAGTACTCTATCCAGCTGAGCTACGGGCGCATAATAAAAATGATTATAAAAGTATTAAGTGCAGTTTTGGCAAAAACCTTTAGCTTCTAGAATTTCTTCGGCGATCTTAAACCCTTCTTTTGTTGCTCGTTTAGAAACATCTGCTAATGATAACCTGATGAAATTAAGAGAGCTAATTATGAAGGGGCTTGAACTATAACGGTTAGCTCAACATAATAGGGTTAGCACTCAAAGAAAGAGGTTCATATGAACAAGAATTTAGCATTTATTTTTACTTTTATATTTTTCGTCAGTTGCTCTGAATCCGATAATGATATTGAGTACGATGGCTTTTTAAATATCGATGGTGCTAGAGCGGGGTTAGCTACCCAGCCAACCCTTGATTGGGATTTTCAAGCGGTAGATCCTTACATGAATATCAATCCAGTTGATAGCGCTTCAAGAGTCCCATTATTTGGTGATTTACACGTTCACACTACATATTCATTCGATGCATATATTTTTGGAACTTTGGCTACGCCAGATGATGCCTATGAATTTGCTAAGGGCAAGGCGATAAAACATCCTGCAGGTTTTGATGTTAGTTTAGATCGTCCATTGGATTTCTACGGCGTGACTGATCACGGAACTTTTCTTGGTCAAGTGGCTGAGGCTGCTACTCCTGGAAATGCCTACTATGACGCTCCGTCAAGCGCTCAAGTCAATGATTTAAATAGCCCTGAAAATTTAAATACATCCACTTTTAATAGAAGGCGTAATGCCTTTGGAGCGTTCTTGCTCAATACCATTACTGCTATCCAAGATAGAAAATTAGATATTAGTTATTTGGATAGTATAAGCAGAAGAGCATGGTTGGATACAGTTGAAGCAGCTCAAAGACATAATGATCCTGGTAACTTTACAACTTTTATAGCATATGAATACACTGCTTCTACCCCAAACATGGGAAATTTGCATCGTAATGTTATTTTTAAAGGAAACAGTAATCGTATACCCTCAGCTCCATACGGCAGGGGAAATTCTAATGACCCTGAGGGGTTGTGGAATTGGATGGATAGATTGAGAGAAGACGGCATTGAAAGTCTTGCAATTCCCCATAACTCAAACGGCTCTGATGGTTTTATGTTTGCTTTAAAAGACTCTTTCGGTAACCCGATGACAAAAGAATATTCAGAGTTACGCATGCGAAATGAACCAATTGTTGAGATCACCCAAGTAAAAGGAACCTCGGATACTCATCCAGCTCTTTCTACGAATGATGAATGGGCTGATTTTGAAATTATGCCATTTAAAGTTGCCACGCAATCTATCTCCAAACCCAAGGGTAGCTATGCTCGAGATGCTCTGCTTGAGGGAATTAAAATGGAGAACAAAGAAGGGTTTAACCCCTATAAATTTGGATTCATTGGATCAAGCGATACGCACACTGCTGCATCTTCTCAAGAGGAAAGCAACTTCTTTGCAAAGATTGGTTTACTTGATGCTAGCGCCCAGCTAAGAGGCTCGATACCTATGACAGATCCCGCATTCTTAGAAGCCGATCAATCAATGATTGAAGTGGATGGTAAAAAATATATGGATTCTTCAGCTATTACTTGGGGCGCATCTGGCCTAGCAGGAGTTTGGGCTGAAGCTAATACCAGAGACAGCATTTATGATGCATTTAGACGCAAAGAATCTTTCGCTACTTCAGGCCCCAGAATGACCATACGTTTTTTTGCTGGCTATAATTTAGATGAATCCAAAATTAAAGATACAGATCTAATAGAGCACCTTTATAAAAATGCCAAAACCATGGGAGCTGATCTGGACGGCGTTGCTCAACAAACACCCTCATTCTTTGTTTGGGCTGTAAGAGACTCATATACAGCTCCATTGCAAAGAGTGCAAATTATCAAAGGTTATGTAGATGCTAGTGGAAACCCCCAAGAGCAAGTTTTTGATGTGGCATGCTCAGATGGAGGGTCTCCAGATCCAGAAACCTATAGATGTCCGGATAATAATGCGAAGGTTGATATCTCAAACTGTGCTTTTTCTCAAGATGTAGGCGCCACAGAACTAAAAACTTTTTGGAGCGATCCAACTTTTAAAACTGATCAACGTGCATTTTATTATGTCAGAGCTTTAGAAAATCCTACCTGCAGATGGAGTACCTGGGATGCTGTAAGAAATAATGTTGAGCCAAGATCTGATATACCAAAAACCATTCAAGAGCGTGTCTGGTCGTCACCTATCCACTATATTCCTTAAAGCATAGTAATTATGAAAAACCTTATAGCGTTGAGCGTTATTACATATCTTTGTTCAAGCTGCGCTTTTGCAGAAACCTATAAAAATACAAATGATCAGCAAAACGGCAAGACTTTTGGTCAATTAATGACATGGGTTTTGGATGGGGAGAAGAGTCCTGAAAGAGTGGAAATTGAAACTTCTAAGCAATGGCAAGAACTGGTGCCTGATCAAACTGATTATGCAGTCTGGATAGGGCATGCAACTTACCTCATTAACAACGGCGACATTAATATTCTCACTGATCCAATTTTTTCAAAACGAGCATCTCCCATTGGTTTTGCTGGTCCCAAAAGAATGATTCCTCCAGCTATGCAGCTTAAAGATTTACCGAAGATAGATGCTGTTGTGGTGAGTCATAATCATTACGATCATTTTGATATTTGGTCTTTAAAAAAACTCTATAAACTTAATCGTGAAATTATATTTATGATTCCAGTTGGCGATAAGAAAAAATTAATTAAAGCTGGTATCAAAAATGTTGTTGAGATGAATTGGTGGGAATCATTTAAAGTTAGCAAAACCACATTTCACTTTACCCCAGTTCAACATTGGTCTAAACGAGGGCTTTTTGATCGCAACAAGAGTCTTTGGGGCGGATGGTTTATGCAGACTGATAACTTAGCTTTATATCATGCAGGAGATACCGGTTAGTCGAGTGACTTCAAAACTACCTATGAGCGCCTAGGCGCTCCAGATTATTCTTTTATACCTATAGGTGCTTATGATCCACGTTGGTTCATGAAGGACTCACATGTTAATCCAGAGGAAGCTGTACAAATTGCATTAGATTTAAAAACCACGCATTCATTTGGGATGCACTGGGGAACATTTACACTTACTGATGAGCCTGTCTTAGAGCCTCCAGCCAGATTAGAGAAAGCGCTAATAGATCAAAATCTTGAACCAAGTTTTTTTCGCACTCCTAAGCCTGGTGAAATTCTCCAACTAACAAAATAAGTCTTATAATAAAAGCATGAGTCAATTAAATGTATTTGGTGAGGCATTACCCATTTGTTGTGATGACCCCATGACAGGGTTCACTCGTTCGGGCTCTTGTGAAACCATGGACCAAGATCACGGCATCCATACTGTCTGCGCTCACATGACAGATGAATTCTTGGCTTTCTCTAAATCTCAAGGTAATGATCTATCAACCCCTATGCCCGAATATGGTTTTCCTGGTTTAAAAGAGGGTGATGATTGGTGTTTATGTGCGCCTAGGTGGGTAGAGGCATATGAGGCTAACTGCGCACCAAAGATTTACTTGACCAAAACTCATGAGAAAACTTTAGAGTTAGTGCCACTCAAAATTCTAAGAGAATACGCACTAGATATTAATTAACGATCCCTCACAAAATGATAGTATGAACTCTTAACTTATATAAGGAGAATTAAATGAAAAATTTATTATTAATAAGTACTTTAATGTTTGGGTTTGTAAATGTTGTTGATGCAGCTCAATCAAAGGCTGAATCTGAAGTTGCCATGGCTTTTGAAAAATATTTTGATGCTAGGGAAAATCAAGATTGGGATACTGTTGCTGCAATGGAAAGTGCTTCAGGAACGTTTAATACTAATTCAGATGGCAGCTTTCATAAGGTATTAGCTAAAACATCTGCCGCGCAATGGAAAGCAAGTGGTCAGTCTGGAGTGTTAAATACTTATTATCCAGAATTTGCAGAGCTTGCTGATGGAGTTGTCTATGTTAGGTTTTACTACGAAGGAATAGCTAAGAATGGTTCTCAATCAAGCGATTATAGAACTAGGGTCACACAAAACTGGGTGAAAGAAAGTGGCAAATGGGTTGTTAAAACGCAGCATTATTCACCTGCTCAATTTGGTGGAGTCCATATCACCGTAGCATCAGATTTCGAAGATTAATAAATAATTTTTAGGCCTCAAACTTTGTTTGGGGCCAACTTATTTACGATAAGATTTATGAAGAGCTGTAAATCTTACAAAGCAAACCCTCTTTTCTTGATCATCAGTTATGTCTATGTTCCAAACTGATGTTGAACCGCCAACATGAACGGGTACCGCTTTGGCATATACATGACCATTTGTTGGTGATGAAATATGATTGGCATTAATTTCAATCCCTACTGGATATTTTTTAGCTCCATCCAAAGTTAGTGCTGCAGCTGTACTGCCAATGCTTTCAGCT
>JAQWJG010000077.1 GCA_029248485.1 SAR86 cluster bacterium
CGTTAAGTTATGATCACAGACTGCTAGATGGGAAGGAGGCTGTGGCATTTCTGATTGCTATAAAAGATCAATTAGAATCTCCTGAAAAACTTCTTTTAAATTTATGAGGCATAAAAATGTATGATGTTATTGTAATTGGAAGTGGGCCTGCAGGATATGTTGCTGCAATTAGAGCTTCTCAGTTAGGACTAAAAACAGCTTGTATTGAAAAATCATTTGATGCAGATGGAAACTCTCAACTGGGTGGTACATGTTTAAATGTTGGATGTATTCCCTCAAAAGCATTGCTGGATTCATCCCACAGATATTCAGATGCAACAAATCATTTTTCGAATCATGGTATTGAGGTATCTAAACCTAAACTAGATATCGCCAAAATGATGGAAAGAAAAAATAAAATTGTCACCCAATTAACAGCGGGTGTTACAGGGCTTTTCAAAGCTAATAAAGTCACTCAAATTCTCGGTCATGCAAAAATTATTGATTCAACTCACATTGAGGTTACCTCTAAGGATGGCACGGAAACACTTGAAACAAAAAATATTGTCATAGCCACTGGATCATCTCCAATTAATATTCCAGTAGCAGAAATCAATAACAAGGATATTGTTGATAGTACTGGAGCGTTAGAATTTGATTCAGTTCCTAAGAAATTAGGCATTATTGGCGCTGGAGTAATTGGATTGGAGCTAGGTAGTGTTTGGTCAAGGCTGGGCTCAGAAGTCACAGTACTTGAAGCCATGGACGAATTTTTGCCAATGGCTGACAAAAGAATTTCCAAAGATGTTTTAAAAGAGTTTAACAGACAGGGATTAAATATTAATTTGGGATGCAAAGTTACATCCGCATTATCAAATAAAAAAGACATTACGGTGACTTATGAAAATAACGGCAATACTAATGAATTGAAAGTCGATAAGTTAATTGTTGCCGTTGGCAGAAGACCAAATACAGAGGATCTTCTTGATAAAAATTGTGGTTTATCGATTGATGAAAAAGGCTTTATTCCTGTAAATGATTTTTGTGAAACCAATGTTCAAAATATTTGGGCAGTTGGAGATGTTGTTAGAGGTCCTATGTTGGCCCATAAAGCTTCTGAGGAAGGCATTATGGTTGTTGAAAGAATTGCAGGCAAGCACGCAGAAATGGAATATGATCTAGTCCCATCTGTCATATATACTCACCCAGAAGTTGCTTGGGTGGGGCAAACTGAAGAAGATCTTTCTTCAGCAGGCATAGAATTTAAAACAGGATCTTTTCCATTTGCGGCAAGCGGAAGAGCATTAGCTTCAGGAGAAAGTACAGGATTCATAAAAGTTATAGCTGACAAAAAAACAGATACAATACTAGGCGTTCATGCATTTGGACCCTCTGCTGCAGATATTGTTCAGCAAGGAGTTGTTGCTATGGAATTTGGGGCCAGCGCGGAAGATCTTGGATTGACTATTTTTAGCCATCCAACAGTTTCAGAAGCACTGCATGAAGCAGCACTGGCAGTAAACGGACAGGCAATACATATAGGAAATAGAAAAAAATGAATCTTCATGAGTATCAAGGAAAGGAGCTTTTTAAAAAGTATGGCTTACCTGTTTCAAAAAATAAGGTTATTACCTCGCCAGATGATGCCGTAAATGCATGCAGAGATATTGGAGGCAACAAATGGGTTGTTAAGGCACAAGTGCATGCTGGTGGAAGAGGCAAGGCTGGAGGTGTTAAGCTTGTGAATTCCCCTGAAGAAGCATTAGATTTTGCTAATCATTGGCTTGGTAAAAGGCTCGTCACATATCAAACAGATTCAAATGGCCAGCTTGTGAACGCGATTTTAATTGAAGAGTGTACTGATATTGCGAAAGAGCTATATCTTAGCGCTGTTGTAGATAGGGGAACACAAAGAATAGTTTTGATAGGTTCGAGCGAAGGCGGGGTAAATATTGAAGAAGTGGCTGAAAAAACACCTGAAAAAATTATCTACGAGCCTATTGATCCCTTAACAGGGCCTATGGGTTTTCAATCAAGAAAAATTTCAAAGGTTTTAGGTCTGAATAATGAGCAGTCAAAACAATTTTCAAAAATGCTTCCACAATTAACAGATTTATTTATTGGCCATGATCTTAGTTTGCTAGAGATTAACCCATTAGTAATCACTCAAGGTGGAAAACTACATTGCTTAGATGCAAAGATTAATATTGATTCAAATGCGGTCTACCGACAACCAGAAATTCAAGCTATGCATGATCCCTCCCAGGAGGATCCTCGTGAATCAGAGGCCGCAATGAATGATTTGAGTTATGTCTCTCTGGATGGAAATATTGGTTGCATGGTAAATGGCGCAGGGTTAGCAATGGGCACGATGGATACCATTAAATATTTCGGTGGCTCTCCAGCTAATTTCCTTGATGTTGGTGGAACAGCCACTCAAGAAAGAGTTTCTAAAGCTTTTAAGTTAATACTAGCTGATCCAGAGGTAAGAGTAGTCTTGGTAAATATATTTGGTGGCATAGTTAGGTGCGATCTTATTGCTGAGGGTATCCTTGCTGCAATTGAAGAGGTGGGTGTTTCAATTCCAGTAGTCGTAAGATTAGAAGGAAATAATGCAAATATTGGAAGCAATATTCTTGCTGAATCTAATGCAGAAATCGTTAGCCTAAATAATCTTGAAGATGCAGCTAAAAAAGCTGTGGAGTTAAGCAAATGAGTATATTGGTAGATAAAAATACACGTCTTCTGGTCCAAGGTTTCACAGGCTCGCAAGCGACTTTGCATTCAGAGCAGTCAATTGAATATGGAACAAATATTGTTGGAGGAGTTACCCCAGGCAAAGGAGGGCAAGTGCATCTAGGTGCTCCTGTGTTTAATTCAGTCCATGAAGCTATGGAAGCAGTCAAACCCAATGCTTCAATTATTTTTGTTCCAGCACAATTTTGTAAAGACTCAATTTTAGAGGCCGCTGATGCTGGGATTAAATTAATTATTTGTATTACTGAAGGCGTGCCAACTTTAGATATGCTTATTGTAAAAAAGAGAATTGATGAATTGGGGATTACCTTAATTGGTCCTAACTGCCCAGGGATAATTACTCCAGGCGAGGCAAAATTGGGAATAATGCCAGGCAGCATTCATAAGAAAGGTTCAGTGGGAATTATCTCTAGATCTGGTACCTTGACCTATGAGGCTGTGAAGCAAACCACTGATCTAGGCCTTGGTCAAAGCACATGCGTTGGCATTGGAGGGGATCCAATACCAGGAACCTCTTTCATTGATGTCTTAAAAATGATGCAAGAGGACGAGCAAACTAAAGCAATTGTCATGGTAGGTGAAATCGGAGGAACCGCTGAGGAAGAAGCAGCAGATTATATTCAAGAAAATGTTTCTAAACCTGTCATTTCTTATATAGCCGGACAAACAGCGCCAGCAGGAAAAAGGATGGGGCATGCTGGTGCAATTATTGCAGGCGGAAAAGGTACCGCTGCAGATAAAATTAAAAAACTAGAAGAATGTGGAGTCCACATAGCTGAAAATTTACTCCAAATTGGAGTAAAAGCTAAGGAAGTATTGAGCTAGATTTACCTATAAATTTATTAGCAATATAATTTAGTCTTGGAATAATCAAACTTGCAAATGCTGTTAGCCCAGTAATCATTCCTATCCAAATGCCAGCAGGGCCTAAAGGATTACTAAATAAACCATAGTAAGTTAAGTAATATCCTGCAGGCAAGGCAATAAGCCAATAGGTTAAAATCAACATTAGCATTGGGGCAAAAGTATCTTTATAACCTCTCAAGCTTCCCAAGGCACCCATTTGCATCCCATCAGGAATCTGAAATATTGCTGCAAAAAGCAGGAGATTTATTGCTATTGCTATAACAGCTAAATCTTCTGAATAAAGCGAAACAAGAGCCTCTCTAAAAGAGAGAATTATTGCTGTATTTACAATTGCGCCAACCAAGCAAATCAATATGGCGATGTGAGAGGCATATTTAGCTTTCCGTAGTTCTTGTTCACCAACCAGATTACCTATTCTTGTCGCAGCAGCTAACCCAAAAGATAATGGCAATATAAACAAAACACTCGCTATATTTATTGCTACTGTATGTGCACTAATTACAGTTGCCCCAAGCGCTTAAATTAGGCGTACCTATTGGATTTGGTGTATTTGTAGAATTAAGTATGTTTTCAGGTGCAGCATTGATATTAGGATCGCTTGGGGCAACTGTAATTAGTGCACATACAGTAGCAATAAATATAGCGAGTGTTTTGTTTATATTGCCATTATCTTTTGG
>JAQWJG010000007.1 GCA_029248485.1 SAR86 cluster bacterium
TCTTCTGTTCCCGCAAAAATACTACCTAACATCACTGCATCTGCACCAGCGGCAAGCGCTTTGGAGACATCGCCTGAAAATCTGATGCCCCCATCAGCAATAAGTGGAACAGAACTAGTGGAAAGCTTTTCTTTTATTGAGAGGATAGCTGTGATCTGGGGAACCCCAATTCCTGCAATAATTCTAGTGGTACAAATTGACCCAGGACCCATCCCAATTTTAACTGAATCAACACCAGCATCTATCAAGGCTTGAGCTCCCTCAGGAGTCGCAACATTACCACCCATAACATCTATATCTGGAAGCTCTTTTTTAATGAGCTTAATAGTATCAATTACATTCTGAGAATGGCCATGAGCACTATCTATGACTAATAAATCAACTCCGGCCTCAGACAAAGCCCTAGCTCTATCTAGGGTCTCTTCTCCAGTTCCAAGAGCAGCACCAACTTGCAACTGACCTCTAGAATCTTTAGTTGCAAGGGGATGCTCGGCAGATTTATCAATATCTTTCATGGTGACCAATCACAGTAAAAGAAGGCTTTGATCAAGAAGAGGTCAAGAAATTAATGTACAACAATAGAATTGAAAAAATTCTAGTGACCGATGAAGACAACTCTTTAACTGGATTGGTCACCATGAAAGATATTGATAAATCTGCCGAGCATCCCCTTGCAACTAAAGATTCTAGAGGTCAGTTGCAAGTTGGTGCTGCTCTTGGAACCGGAGAAGAAACCTTAGATAGGGCTAGGGCTTTATCTGAGGCAGGAGTTGATTTATTGGTAATAGATAGTGCTCATGGTCATTCTCAGAATGTAATTGATACTATCAAGCTCGTTAAAAAAGAGCTTCCAGACATAGATGTTATGGGCGGTAATGTTGCAACTCACGAGGGAGCTCAAGCATTGATAGATGCTGGTGTTGATTCAGTTAAAATTGGGATGGGTCCCGGGTCAATTTGCACAACTAGAATTATTGCAGGAATTGGAGTTCCCCAGATCACAGCTATACTCTCAATAAAAGAAAAGATTTCCACTAGTTCTGTGCCACTTATAGCTGATGGGGGCATTAGATTTTCAGGCGATGTTTCCAAAGCGCTTGCCGCTGGAGCAGATGCAGTGATGTTAGGTGGTATTTTTGCAGGAACAGAAGAGGCTCCCGGAGAGTTGGAACTTTATCAAGGAAGAAGCTTTAAAACCTATAGAGGAATGGGCTCTATCGGAGCAATGTCTGAGAGAAATGATACAAACAGATACTCTCAAGATGGCATAAGTAATGAGAAGTTGGTACCTGAAGGGGTGGAAGGAAGAGTGCCTTTTAAAGGTTGGGTTGTAAATGTAATCGATCAATTGATTGGAGGTATAAGACAAAGCATGGGATATGTTGGATGCAAATCAATCAAGGAGATGCATAAAGAAACTCAATTTGTTGAGATTACAAATGCTGGAATTACTGAAAGTCATGTTCATGACGTAATGATCACAAAAGAAGCTCCAAATTATCAAAGAAGCTAACTCATTTTCTTAAAGAAATATAAATTTAGATAAAAATATTAAAGTTAGAAACCAGGCTCCGGCAGATATTTGTGCAATCCTTCCTAATGCAATTTTTAGCACCACATAAGATATAAAGCCTAGGGCAATTCCGTTTGCAATAGAAAAAGTCAGTGGAATCATAACAATGATGATTAAGGCTGGAAGAAGTTCAGATGTATCTGACCAGTTCAACCTCTCCATTCCACTCAACATCAATATCGCTACATATATAAGCGCTCCGGAAGTAGCATGCGCAGGTATTATGCTTGCCAAAGGTGAAAAGAATATTGCAATCAAGAATAAAAAGCCCACGGTTACAGCAGTCAACCCTGTCCTACCACCAGCCTCAACACCAGCAGAACTTTCTACATAGCTAGTAACCGGCGCACATCCTAAAAAAGCTCCAACTGCACTAGAGGAGCTATCAGCTTTGAGAGCTTTATCAAGATTATCCACATTTCCAGATTCATCAACTAACTTTGCTTGATTAGCTACCCCAAGAAGTGTCCCTGCGGTGTCAAATAAATTTACAAATAGAAACGACATAATCACACTGATCATTGCCAAATCAAGCGCTCCCAAAATATCTAATTTCATAAATACAGGCATAAAAGCTGGGGGGTAGGAGACTAACCCTTGAAATTGAACAATACCAATAAAAATTGATGTGACTGTTACCATCATTACACCTAGAAGAATTGCACCAGGTATCTTTCGAACTGCCAAAATTGCTATTAAAAGAAATCCAAGCATGGAAAGGATAGTCTCAGCTCTCAGAAAATCGCCCATGCTCAGAAGAGTTGCTTCATTAGGAACTATGATTCCACCATTTTTTAAACCAATAAGCCCAATAAAAAGGCCAACGCCAGAGCCCATAGCAATCCTAAGATTCATAGGTATGCTCTCTAACATCCATTGTCGAATCGGAGTAATGCTCATTATCCAAAATAAAATACCAGCAATAAATACAGCACCAAGAGCAATTTCCCATGTATAACCCATCTCACCTACTACTGTATAAGTAAAGAATGCATTAAGCCCCATTCCAGGCGCTAATCCAATTGTCCAATTGGCGTATAGGCCCATTAATATGCATGCTATTGCTGCAGCTATACAGGTCCCAACAAAGCTTGCTCCTTGATCCATGCCAGTAGATGCCATCATTTGCGGGTTAACAAAAATGATATATGCCATGGTGATAAATGTAGTAAAGCCTGCAACTAATTCTGTTTTAACTGTTGTATTATTTTTTTCTAACTGAAAAATTCTTTCTAGCATTAAATCTGAAAATATTATTTAAAAATTTAGTTTACAACTTATAATATTAGATTGTTATAAGTTCAAACATAACTTAAGGCAAAAAATAGATTGATACAATAATTCTTCGCTCTATTAGCTGAAAATTTAATTCATATATTTTCAATCTTTTGGCATTAATATTGCATCATATATATGAAAGTTTTTTAAAAACTTTTTAAAAATTAACATAAGAACCTTGGGGTATTTTAATGAACGTTATTTCCTTAAATAAAATTTTTTTATACATCTGCTTGTTACTATTTGGTGTCTCTGTATTTTCGCAAGAAAGTGTTATTGAAGAAGTGTTTGTAACTGCTGAAAAACGCAGTGAAAGCCTTCAAGATATCTCTCAAGCAGTAACAGCTATTAGCGATCAAGATATTGAATCCAAAAATATCGAATCAATGGTAGATTTAAGTGCAATTGTTCCAGGGGTAACTGTTGCTAAAAATGAGGGCTATAAAACTGTTATTTCTATTAGAGGAGTTGGTAATGAGACAAATCAAAATGCTATTGCAGCGCCTTCAGTAGCATTTCACATGGATGGAATCTTTATTGCTTCTCCATTTGCACTCCAAACCGATTTTATTGATGTAGACAGAATTGAAGTTATTAGAGGACCTCAAGGTACCTTGTTTGGTCAAAACTCAACTGGTGGGGCTATTAATGTTATTAGTAAGAAACCATCAATGGAAGAATATTTAGGTAAATCAGATATTACTTTTGGTAACTATGGCCTTACTAAATTCCGTTCATCTAATAATATTCCTCTTGCAGATAATGTTGCTAGCAGAATCTCTTTTGCTATCACTGAAAGAGATGGTTTTAGTGATAATATTTTCACTGGGCAAGATTTAGATGATGCAAGCAGTGTAAGTGTGCGTGGCGATTTTCTTATTGATCTAGATGAGAACTCAAGCTTAAGATTTTTTGGGCAGTTTTTTGAGGTTGATAGAAATGGGTCAGCCATGCGAGGTATTGATGATCCAACCCCAAACATTAGAAAATTATCTCAAGATACTCTATCGAAACATGAGCTGACATCCTCAGTTTTTGCTGCAATTTATGAATCAGATTTGGGTTTTGCATCTCTAAAAGCCATGGCTAGCATTCAAGAGGATGATATTTTGGTCGTTAGAGATAATGATAGACATAATTACGGTGACTTTGTTAAATCTATCCCAGGTTTGCCTCCAGTCGCAGAAGTTTGCATAAAAATTTTTCCTCAGCCTGACGAATGTAAATATGCACGTTATCAAAGAGCTGAATTTAACCCTGAAACTTCTGTTGTAGATACAACTACGTTTGAAATTAATTTAATTTCCAATGAACCAATTTTAAATGGAAAGCTTGATTGGACAATTGGTGCTTTCTATATGGAGCATGAAATTCAAAATACTATACGGGGCTATAGAGATAATGACCTAACTGGCCAATTAAGATATTTATGTGGAGAATCATTTGCGAATTCAGCATATTGTTATACACATGATTATGGAATTCCAGGAAGATTTGATGTTTTTGGAGCTGATTGGGATTTTGTTACTGATGCACTTCCTACAAGAGAATCATATTCATTTTATGGACAAGGAACATACAGCGTAAGTGATGACTTTCGTCTAGTTGCTGGTATGAGATATTCAGAAGATACATTTGAAACAAATGTGACTAACTTTTTTAATGTAGAGACTTTTACGGAAAAGGGCACATCAGATGAAACTACTGGAAAGATAACCGGTGAATTAGACTTATCTGATTCAGCAATGGCTTACCTATCCTTTGCAAGAGGTTTCAAGCCTGGTGGCAGCAATTTAACTTTTGGTTTTACAGAGGCTGAAGATGCTGCTGC
>JAQWJG010000026.1 GCA_029248485.1 SAR86 cluster bacterium
AGGAAGATCTCTCGTATTCACTCCCTCAGGACATATAGGCGTGGCCTTAATTTCCTCAAAAAATTTATCAAATGCAAAAAACCTATCTCTATTTTTTAGATCTAAAGTTGCCGGCAAGGCAGACATGGTCCAGGGTAAACCAAGCCTCATAACCAAAGGAGCCACCCCTCCTGAACCAATGGCTCTTGGCGGAACTAAAGCGTCATCAGTTTCCAAAAAAATAACATTTTTATGCCCGTAATGATTATCTGGTGTAGGGTCGACTTGAGTCCATTCCCAGCCTAAAAAACTTACCAAGTCATCTGTCCCTTCAGATAAATTATTACATTGTTGAATGCTTTGCTTGGTATCCAACCATTTTCTTGGAGTGCTGGCCTCAGCATGGTCATTAATAGACCAGAAATCTAAAGCTGAACAAAACCTTGCATAATCACATGCATCTGCCAGTGGTGATGCTCCTTTACCATTCATAAAAGGCAAAGACCACATAAATGCATCGGTTGAATATGTCGTATGAACATGAAGATCGCCAAAGAGAATTTGCTTTTCATCCAAGATCTCTAATTCAGATTTAACGGTATTCACTCTGTTGACTCTATCTTCAAGAGCTTTGCCCGGCAGAGCTTTTCCTTCTATGACACCAGGGCCATCCAATGTTCCAAAGACCTTAAAGACTGCGCCTCCAAAAAAAATAGCTAAAGTAAAAATACAAAGCAGAGCGAGTGAAGTTAGAAGGTTTCTCATATCTCTCCCGAATTGATAAAACTAAACTCTATAAATTGTTTGATCTCTTGATGGTCCAACTGAAATGATGCCAACTGGACAATCTAAAATCTCTTCAATAAATAGTATATAGTCCTGAGCAGCTTTAGGTAAATCGTCGAAAGACCTAGCATTGGACGTATCCTCCTGCCAGCCAGAGAATACTTTATAAATTGGCTGTTGATCTTCATCATAGTCAATGCAAACTTGAATCTCATCAAAACCATCTAGGACGTCTAATTTTGTAATGCAAAGCTTGGTGACAGAGTTGATAAAAACAATAGTTTCTAAAGCTTTTAAATCTAGCCAACCGCATCTCCTTGGACGACCAGTTGTTGCTCCAAACTCATGCCCAACCTTTGCCAGTTGTTCTGCATTGGAATCAAATAACTCAGTTGCAAAAGGCCCTTCGCCTACGCGAGTTGTATATGCCTTGGTGATACCAACAATAGAATCAATGTGCCGCGGACCCACGCCCAAACCTGAAGATAAACCACCTGCAGTTGTACTGGAAGATGTTACATATGGATAGGTCCCATGATCTATATCTAACATAGAGCCCTGTGCACCTTCAAAAAGAATATTCTTGCCTTCTTTTACCCACCCTTTTAAAAGGTCCTGAGTTTTGGAATGATATTTGTTGTAAAGATCTAAGTTGCTGATAAGTTCATCCAAAACATCTTCAAATGCAATCGGTTGCGCATTGTATAAATTTTGTAAAATCTGATTGTGATAATTGACTAATTTTGACAGTTTGCTTTTGAGGTCTTCAAGGTTATTTAAATCTCCAAAACGGATTGCGCGCCTGGCAATTTTATCCTCGTATGCAGGACCAATTCCTCTGCCGGTTGTCCCAATGCCCTCTTCTTTATCCCGAACCTTATCGATTGCTATATGAGTAGGAAGTATCAAGGCACAATCTTCGCTGACATAAAAACGATCTTTAAAATTGATGCCACTATCTTGCAAGCCTTTGATTTCTTCTGCTAATGCTGGAAGAGATAAAACAAGACCATTGCCCAAGACACAATGAACTGAAGGATGGAGAATGCCAGAGGGAACTAAGTGAAGGACTTTCTGCTCACCATCAACTTTGAGGGTATGCCCTGCATTATGGCCTCCTTGAAAACGACAAACTGCCTCAGAACTTTCGGCTAAAGCGTCTACAATTTTTCCCTTGCCTTCATCACCCCACTGCAAGCCCAAGATAAGGGTGTTATTGCCCATATGAGGTTAGTTATTGCCTTTTGATTTATTGAGGTATTTAAAGAAATCAGATTTAGGATCAATTACCAAAACATCTGATTTATTATTAAAAGTAGCATCATAAGCTCTCATGCTTCGAGTAAACTCATAAAATTCTGGATCTCTAGAGAATGATTCTGCATATATTGCTGCTGCTGTAGCATCGCCCTCCCCTCGGATTTGCTCGGAAATTTTGTAAGCTTCTGCCAGAATAATAACCCTTTGTTTATCAGAAGTGGATCGAATTTCATTAGAAAGCTCGTTTCCTTCAGCTCGTAATTCCTCAGCCAACCTGTTCCTTTCTGAGCGCATTCTTTCATATACTGAGTTACTAAGCTCGGGTGGCAAATCAATTCTTTTAACCCTAAAGTCAATTATTTCTATACCAAGATCAGAAACAGAGTTTCCTAAATTCTCTCGCATATCGCTCATGAGTTGATCTCTCTCACCTGAAACTAATTCAGTCACTGTTCTTCGACCAAATTGATTTTTCAGCTCAAACGCAGTCCTTTGTCCAAGTAAGTTATTTAAATTAATAAAGCTTCCGCTAGTGGCATCATAAAAGGTTCGAACATCAGTAATACGATATTTCACAAACGAATCAACAATAAGATATTTGCTCTCTACTGTTAAAATTCTATTTGGCTCCTCATCAAGAGTTTGAAGTCGCGAGTCATATTTCTTGACGTTCTGGATGATGGGTAATTTAAAGTTTAACCCAGTTGGAAGATCAGATTTAATTGCTTCACCAAACTGAAAGACAATTCCATCTTCTTTCTCATCTATTACAAAAATACTATTTAGAATCAATGCAAGAATAAGTCCTGCAAGAACTAAGAGATTCATTCCTTTGGTCATTACTCTTCCTCCTCTGATTTGTTTTGCTCAAGAATTTTGTCTAATGGGAGATACATTAAGTTATTGCCACCTTCCACATCCATCAATACTTTAGTTGAATTACTATAGAGTCCCTGCAGGGCATCCAAATAAAGCCTATCTCTGGTAACCTTAGGTGCTTTTTGGTACTCAGCTAATAGCTTATCAAAACGAACAGCCTCACCTTCTGCATTGGCGACAACCTCCTCTCTATATGCTTCAGCCGCTTGGATTCTTGCAAACGCTTGGCCACGAGCTTCAGGAACTATAGACAACCCGTATCTGTCAGCCTCATTTTGTAACTTTTCTTTATCCTCTCTCGCCGCAACAACATCATCAAAAGAGGCCTTCACCGCTGAAGGGGGATCTGTCTTTTCAATATTTACTTGCTGCACTACGAGTCCTGTTGCATAGAGGTCTAAATAACTCTGTAATCTTGAATTTACATCTTGGGCAATCTGTTCACGACCAGTTGTAAGAGTTTCCTCTAAAGTGTTATCGCCAACTACATGCCTCAAAGAGCTTTCCGTAGCCTCTCTAAGACTGCTTTCAGGATCACGAACATTTAAAACAAAATCTTTTAAATTTTTTATTCTGTACTGCACAGAAACAGTCACATCAACTAAATTTTCATCTTTAGTTAACATATTGGCTGTTTGGGAGTAGCGTCTAGTTAATGCAACATTTTCAACATATCTTTCGTCAATTCCTGCCAGCATAAAGTTTAAACCTTCTCCTGTTTCTTCGTGGTATTCCCCAAATCTTAAGACAACTGCTCTTTCTGGGGAATCAAGCTGATAAATCGACATGCTTGCATACACAACAAGCAGTCCAAAAAAACCATATAGAAAAGTTTTTTTAGTTGGAAAATTAAATCCACTTCCGCCAGAAGATCCGTTTGAGCCTGAACCTTTTTTTCCTGCAAACATGACAGAAAACTTTTTGATCAAATCATCAAATGAAACTTCATCTTGATCTTTCCTGCCCCAAGGGTCTTGATTATTTTGATTATCCCAATTCACGTAGATACCTATAAATGTAAAGTTGTATTATAAATTCAATTTGGGGGTAAATCCTAAGAATTAAACAGTTTAAGGGAAATTAAGGTACTTTTTTAGCTGCTCAGTAGCTTCTTCTCTTTGGTGCAGATCAAAATAAGTTAAATTCTCCCACCCTCTCATCCAAGTGCACTGTCTTTTAGCAAATTGGCGGGTAGCATAAAGAGATTTTTCAAATAACTCAGCTTTATCTAACTTTCCCTCAAGTACTTGTAATCCCTGTCTATAATTGATTGCTTTCATTGCAGGATGTTCAGCGGATATTTTTAAAGTTTTTTGAATTTGGGCAATTTCCTCAATCAATTTATCTCCAACCAGCATTTCTTGTCTAAACTCTATTCTTTCATGTAGCTTGCTTCTATCTGAGGGAAAAATTCCAAACTCTATTAAATTATATTTTTCTTTTAATTGCCTTATTTGCAAAGATTCAAGGCTTGCACTCAAACTCATGCCTGTTGCAGTAATAATTTCAATTGCTCTGATAATCCTTTGAGAATCTTGAGATTTGATATTATCTGCTGCATTTGGATCGAGCTTTCTTAAATCTGCATGCAGAGCCTCTGTTCCATTTTTAAGAATTTTTTCTTCAAGCTCTTCTCGAAGTTGCCTATCAGCAGAGGGAAGCGGGCTGATCCCTGTTTTTAACAGATTAAAATACATCATACTTCCACCAACCATCAATGGAATCTTTTCTCTAATATGGATGTTGTCGATCAGCTGCATAGCAGCAGCATAAAAATCTGCAACAGAAAATATTGAATCTAAAGAGACATGGTTAACTAAATGGTGGGGGTGTTTTTCTAAAGTTGCATCAGATGGCTTGGCAGATCCGACATTGCATTCTTTATAAACCATGACGGAGTCTACACTTATAATTTCAAGATCTTCTAATTGATTTTGCCAGCCAATCGCCCAGTCAGTCTTTCCAGATGCAGTGGGGCCTAGGAGAAAAATTATGGGTTTCTTGTCTAGTTTCAAATACTTTTATATTGCGTCTTGACCAGTCTCACCTGTTCTAATTCTGATGACCTGATCAAGTGTAGAGACAAAAATTTTTCCATCTCCAATTTTTCCTGTACTTGCACTTGAGGAAATTGCATTAATAGCTTCATCAAGCTGCTCAATTGATACAGCAATTTCTATTTTGATTTTGGGTAAAAAATCAATAACATATTCAGCCCCTCGGTATAATTCAGTATGGCCTTTCTGTCTTCCAAAACCTTTCACCTCAGTAATAGTCATCCCAGTAATACCGATCAGATCAAGTGATTGACGCACTTCCTCCAATTTAAATGGCTTAATAATTGCTGTTATAAGCTTCAATTTTTTTCTCCTAATTGCTTGATTATATAAGAAGCTTGAACCTCTGTTGAACCTTTATTACTTTCAACAACCTCCTTGGCTCTGAACGCATATTGCTCAGCTATTTTTAAATCACCAATAAAAAACTCCATAGCATCTAACAACTCATCCTCACCGGTAACTCTAATACAAGCATCCTCACTAATAAATTGGTGAACAATATCTTCAAAATTAAATGTATGAGGGCCTATGATAATTGGGGATCCTAAAGCAGCAGGTTCAATTAAATTATGCCCTCCTCTGGGCACCAAACTACCCCCAACAAAAGACATGGATGAAGCTGCATAAAAGCTTGGCAATAAACCTGTGCTATCGATAATGCAAACATCATAGTCTTCTGAGTTTGATTTCGAGAATAATACTGTTCTAAATCCCTTTGCGGTTGCCTGCTTTGCTATGTCTGCAGCACGCTCTGTATGCCTTGGGCAAAGAAATAGCTTGAAATCCTTTCTAGATTCAAGCCTGTTAAATGCACTGAGCAATACTTCTTCCTCTCCTGGATGAGTGCTAGCCCCCAAGATAAAAGGAGTAGTTTTAACTGGCTTAATATTTGAGCTAGAAATATCAAATTTAACTGAGCCCACAACATCAATACAATCCTCATTAATGCCAAGTTTTATAAAGCGCTCCTTATGCTTATTTGTTTGTACAAAAGAAAAAGTGATTTTTTTTAAGATATCTTTTAAAAGCCATGATGACATTGCATATGCGCGGTAAGACTTGTGGCTTAGTCTTCCATTAATCAAATAGAGAGGAATATTTTTTTTAGATGCTTCTGAAATCATTGATGGCCATATTTCTGTTTCAAATATTAATATGGCATCAGGCTTATAAAAATTTAAAAGCCTCTTTACAAAGAAAACAAGATCCCAGGGAGCGTAATTTATCACTATGTCTTCAGCAAAGAGTTCCTTGGCCCTTCTTAAACCTGTTGGAGTTGAAGTGGTTATCACTATATCAAACTGTTTGGCTAATTTATAAATCAGTGCTTGAGATCCAATAACTTCTCCCAAACTTACTGCATGAAACCAAATGGTTTTTTTATTTTTTTTAGTAAGCTTCCTAAAATTATATCCAAACCTGTTAAGAAGATGCTTGGTGTAACCTGGATCAGTAAAGCTCTTTAGGAAGATCCTCAATACGAATACCGGGATAAGTAATAAAATTAAAAAATTATAAATTGCCAACTTCATATCAAAGCTATATTTAAATTAATGTAATAATACATTCTTTAATTTTTATGTACTCATAATATTGATTAAGTTAATGATGACATTATGGCAAGGTCTTTGCCATCTCCCAACTTCATGGCATCCAGTAATGGGAAAATTGTTTGGCAAACTCTTATTTCTTTTTGCTGGTAGTAGAAAAAAAATTGCTCAAGTAAATCTAGCACTATGTTTTCCAAATCTACCCAAAACAGAACAGCAAAAACTTTTAAGAGATAATTTTTTGTATCTAGGAAGATCCTTTATTGAAACTGGTATAGCTTGGTTTTGGTCAAATAAAAAAATACAAAGCCAAATTAATTATAAAATAATTGGCTTAGATCTTTTGCTTCCCAGTGACTCTAATAAAGGTAACTTGATCATTTTTAAGCACTCTCAACACTTAGAGTTAGATGCTCGTCTTTTAGCTATGAATGCACCAATGTATGGTGTGAGTAGATCACATAATTCTGCTTCAATGAATAAAATTCAGGATAAGGGACGACTTTCAAGTCTGAAAGATACAGCTGATAAAAATAATCCAAGGAAATTTATGAAATGGCTTAAAAGTGGAAAGAATGTTTTATATGCAATTGATCAAGATTATGGATGGGATCATTCTGTTAAATTAAAATTTTTTCAACAAGAGGCTGCTACGATCACAACAACTAAAAAGATTCTCGATGCTACTGATTCAAATTTACTATTTATAAATTCATTTTATGCAAATAATGAATTAATTCTTGAGATAGAATCGATTAATTGTTTAGAGCTCGATTCAACAACACTAGCCCAAAAAATTAATGACATAATGGAAGAAAGAATTCTTCAACATCCAGCTGAATATCTATGGATACATAGGCGATTTAAATCGACGGTTGGAAAAAACTTTTATAAATAATATGGACTTTGATCAATTAAATAATCTTAAAGGCTTCATGCCCAGTCATGAGGGATTAGCATTGACGAAATGGGCGGAAGAGTTTGCTCATTATGG
>JAQWJG010000020.1 GCA_029248485.1 SAR86 cluster bacterium
AGAATTTATGCATCAACATTCTTCAAAAAAATCAGCAAGAGATTTCTAACTTATGTAGCTCAAAGCAACTTGAGTCACAAAGGTTTGAGAATGATTTTTGGGATACAAGCCATATCCCTTTTATTAAAAACGCTCAATCAAATATATTTTGCAAAGTTGAAGAAACGATTGCTTACCATACCCATAAAATTGTTATTGCGAGAGTTGAAAGCTCGCAGAGCGCAAAGACATTTAATACCTTGATGTATGCAGACGGAGGATACCTAAATTAGATGAGATATTTATTTATTTTTTTACTTTCATGCTCATTGCATGCAATAGAATTATCACCTAGCACCGATAATGCTTCTGTTTATTTTATTTCTCCAAATAATGGAGAATCTATTTCAGGAAAAGTTACAGTCAGATTTGGTTTAGAAAACTTTGGTGTTGCTCCAGCTGGCACTCAAGTTGTGCATACAGGCCATCATCATTTAATTATTGATGCCGATCTACCTCCACTCAACCTTCCAATACCGGCTGATAAAAATCATGTTCATTTTGGGAAGGGACAAACAGAGGTAGAGATTGAGTTAACGAAAGGGGAGCACACACTGCAATTGCTGTTAGGTGATTTTCGTCATATCCCTCACGACCCGCCAATTTTTTCAAAAAAAATTACCGTCAAGGTTAATTAGAGCTCTAAAGATTCCTCAAGGAAAGACCTATAATCTTTCTTGACAACTGACATAGCTTCAGCTGCATTGCTATCTATTTCTGGGTCTATCTTCATATCCAGTAATCCCACCAGTCCATGCATCAGTGCCCAAAATTTTATGCATTTTAGATCAAGAGAATTTTTAGATATTCCAGGATTAAGGTCTTTTAAAATTTGGACAAGTTCTTCAAATGCACCTTGAGCTGCATCTAATAGTTCTGGAAATTCAACTTTATCAATGACGGGGCTGTGCATTAGATCATAGGTTTTTCTTTTTTCCAGGCCAAATTCAAGATAAGTAAGGCCCATTTCAAGAAACTTTTCTTTTGAGGTTGCTTTATTTGCTTGATTAGTTGCTGACCTTAATCTTTCAGTTAACTCTACAAAACCCCTTTTGGATACCTCTGCAAGTAGACATTCTTTTGTTTTAAAATGTCTATAGGGAGCTGTTTGAGATACGCTCGCCTCTTTTGCAATAGATCTTAAACTCATATTGTCATGGCCGCTTAATTCACATACTCTGCAAGCACTTGAAATTAATTCTTCTTTTAAATTGCCGTGATGATATTTCATAATAAATATAATGTTGACAGTGAATACATTAGATATATACTATGTTTACGCTGCAAACATTATTAGCATAGCATACTAAATTTTATGAATAAATTTTTGAAATTATCTTTTTTTTTATTTCTAGCTTTTAATCTTTCCTCGAATACGTCTCTGGAAATCACCACGATTGAGATTCAAGAATCTTACAATATAACTCAAAGATTTCCAGGAAAGATACTTCCATTAAATTATTCAAAACTGGCTTTTGAAGTTCCCGGTAAAATATCAGAAGTAAAAATTGATATCGGCGATGCTGTTAAAAGGAATGATATATTAGCGGCTTTGGATCCAGCTGAAATGCAGGCAAACTTAAATCAAGCTCAGGCAAGGTTTGATCTTGCAGATCAAGCATTAAAAAGGTTTCAAGATTTAAAGTTACAAGGGTTTATTTCTAATCAGGAATTGGATAGAGCTAATTCAGAGTTTCTTATTGCTAAAGCTCAAGTAGATTTATACTCAGTTAAATTAGAGCAAACCTTTATTCGTGCTCCTTTCGATGGATATATTCAAAATAGGTTCCTTGATTCTGGCACAGTCATTAGTCCAGGGGTGCCAATTTTAGAAATTATTGACTCAACTGTTGTAGAGGCTCATGTTTCAGTACCTAGCTACATTATTGAGAGTTTGGAAGAAGGAAATTCTTATAATTTTCTTATTGATAACAGAATTATGCCAGCAACACTTAAGCGGTATACCAAAATGAGCAATCAAGGGTCAGATAATAGATTATGCATATTTGAATTCGAGACTTTTATTAGCCCGGGATCAATTTCTTACCTTCAGCTTCAACAAGTTAAATCGGCAACTGGTGCCTGGGTTCCTTTAAAATCTCTTTCCCAAGGGACGCAAGGTTTATGGAATTTATATACAGTCTCAAAAGATAGCAATAACCAATTCAAAGTTGCCAAAGAAATCGTTGAATTAATTCATGTTGAAGGAGATAACGCATTTATTTCAGGAACTATTACAACTGGAGATATGGTGGTATCAGGGGGAGCTGAAAAGGTGATTGAGAATCAAATTTTAAAAGCAAACTAAATAATGATTTTGCTCAAGATTTTATTTGATCGACCAAGGGTCTTCAGTTTACTTCTGACATTTATTTTTTTAGCCGGCATCTTTTCTCTTAGCACTCTTCCTAGACAAGAAAATCCAGAGCTTGCTCAGCGATGGTCATCAGTCCAAAGCATCTATCCTGGAGCATCGCCAACACGAATTGAAACGCAAATTTTAGAACCGCTGGAGGCCAAGCTGAGAGAGGTATATGAACTTGATGAAATTATCTCATTTGCTTCTCAAGGATTTTCAACCACGGTGCTAGCTATCAAAGATGAGGTTCCACCATCTCAAATAGAGCAAGTATGGTCTGAAGTGCAGGATAAAATGGATCAAGCATCATTTGTATTGCCTCAAGATGTTAAACCGCAATTAATTAGAAGTAGTGGCCCTCCAATAACGCTTCTTTATTCATTGACTTGGAATGGTGATGGAAAAACCCCATTAATTCTTTTATCACGCATTGCAGAAGATCTTCGACAAACCTTAGCTTATGTCAGTGGTTCAGATAGAAGTCATACATACGGCGCTGCCGATGAAGAAGTTTTAGTTGAGATAGATAATGCCAAATTGTCTGCGCTTGGCCTATCTTTTCAAGAAGTGATACAAGTATTATCTGGGCTAGATACAAAAAAACCAATCGGACAAATTTCACAAAATGGAAAAGAGTTTCTTGTGAAATCAAAAGATAATTTAACCAATATTTCACAAGTAGCTAACTTACCAATTAAGGTCTTTAATGAGTACGAGATTATACGTTTAGGTGATATTGCGACCTTATCAAAAAAACCAAGAGACCCACCAGAAGAACTCTCTCTTTTTAATGGAGAAAGGTCCGTATTGGTCAACATTAGTGGAGCTTTCTCACAAAGAGTAGACCTCTATGTCGATGATATTGAAAAGGTAGTTGATGAATTCAAAGACCAATTGCCATCAGAAATTTCTCTTGAGAAAGTGTATGACGAATCTTATTATTTCAAAGAAAAGTTTAATACTTTATTCACAAGCATTTTATTTGCGATCTTGATTGTTGTTGGGATTAGTTATTTTCTCCTGGGTTTTAAATCAGCCTTGATTGTCGGATCAGTTATTCCTCTTACTATTTTTTTAGTCTTATTTGGCTGCACATTACTTGGACTACCCTTGCATCAAACCTCAATGACTGGAATTATTATTGCTCTTGGCTTGCTTATCGATAATGCCATCATTGTGGTGGAAGATTTTAAATATAGGCGCAAACTAGGCCATTCTAGAGAGCAAGCCTCATATGAAACATTTCAACATTTATGGATACCTCTTGCTGCAGCAACCGCAACAACAGCGCTATCTTTTTTTCCGATTGCTGCCGGAGCAGGCCCTAGTGGAGAGTTCGTAGGAGGCATGGCAAAAACAGTAATTCTTTCAATTACTTCCTCGCTATTTCTTGCGCTTTATGTGGTACCAGTCCTCTTAAACTATTTAGATCAAATAAAGTTTTTTGAAAAAGAAATCTTTGGCGGCAATGGCTATTCAAATGAAAAACTTCTTCGAAGATATAGAGCTATTCTGACTTGGTCATATGATGTTCCCAAAAGAGGAATCATGATTGCAATGATATTGCCCACTCTTGGTTTTATGTCTTTTCCATTCTTAAAGGCAGATTTCTTTCCTGAGCTCGATAGAAATATGTTCAAGGTACTGGTAGAACTTCCGCAAAATTCAAATGTAGAAAGTTCAGAAAAAGCAGTTTTAGAGTTAAGAGATTCCATCGCTAAAAGTGGAATTGTGCAAGACGATTTTTGGTTTATTGGCAGAAGATTACCAAGAATCCTCTATAACGTTGTTGGAGGGGATACAGCCTTGGGTGGTAATAATTTAGCACAAGGTGTTTATATCAGCTCATCTTATAAAGAAATGGTTGAGAAACTACCAAAGCTTGCAAAAAGACTCACTGCTGAAAATCCTGACTTAAAAATTATTGTAGATAAATTTGATTCGGGGCCCCCTGTAGATGCAGCAGTCGAGTACAGTATTGATGGGCCTGATATAGATATTCTCAGAGCCTTAGGAAAAAAATTAGAATTAATTATAAGAGATGCCCCAGGAGTTTTCTTAACTAAAAGTGAACTTGCTGGTGGAGCAACAAACTTGGAGTTTGCCTTTAATGAATCCAATCTTGCATTAGGCTCAATTTCAGGAGATTTTTTTATTAATGAGTTAGCGATTGCAAGTGAAGGCAGAATTATTGGCACCATGCTTGATGGAAATAAAGAGTTATCAATCAAAATACGAGGATCATCAACTGATTCAATCGAATCAACTCAATTTTTATCCGTTCCCTCTCAGGAAGGTTTTGATTATTCTTCAAACTATGGGGAGTTCAAGGTAACCAATCAAGCTAATTTTGTTTCTCGCGATGCTGGCAAGAGGCAAAATCAAGTTTCAGCATGGATTTGGCCTGATTTGCTCCCATCGCAAACCGAAAAATATTTGGCAGATAAGTTGGAAACTTTTAAAGCTGAGCTTCCTCCTGGATATATTTTTGAGGTAGGAGGAGAGGCTGAGGCACGAGGGCAATCTCAATCTAATATATTCTCATCAGCAATTTTATTTTTTATCTTAATAATTATTGCATTGGTTGCAGCATTAAATTCATTTAGACAAGCCGGCTTAATTTTAAGCGTTGCGTTTTGGTGCACAGGATTGGCATTTCTGGGCTTAACAATAGGTCAAGCTAACTTTGGGTTTATTGGCTTGGTTGGCGCCATTGGGCTAGCAGGTTTATCTATTAATGATTCTATTGTTGTTTTGTCACATATTAAAGAGGCAAATGCTAATTCACCAATAACCAAAGAAGATCTGGTTGAAGTCATCATCAGATCAACCCGTCATGTTATTACTACATCAGCTACAACTATAGGCGGATTTTTACCATTGCTAATTACTAGCATTTTTTTTAAGCCTTTAGCTTGGGCAATGGCTGGCGGAGTTATTGGGTCTGCAATCATTGCTTTGTTTTACATTCCTGCTTGCTACGCGATTTCAAAAAAGCTATAAATTAATAGATATAAATTTTAAGAGATAAGTATGAAATTATTTATGGTTCATGTGGGCTTTTATGATGATGAAGTTGGAGAAGGTATTTATGAATCCCACATTAATTTTTTTGTGGCAGCAGGTAATCCTAAATCTGCAAAGAAAAAAATCATGAGTATGAGTAAATTTAGAAATAAAAAAATGCATATTGACGGAATCAAAGAGATCAATAATGTAGATGGTTACGAGGTTCATCTAATTAAAAATCCGAAGCAAAAAAAAGCTAAGGCATATTCATATGATGAATCAAAAAAACTTTAATTAAAATTGGAAGCAATGATATGAGAAGAATAATTACAGGTCAAAATCAAGCAGGAAAATCAGTTATTACTATTGATGGCCCTCCAGCTAGATCAATTGGTGAAGATGTTGGCGGTCTTTTTGAAATTTGGAATACTGACGGCATGCCTATTGATGTAACTGATAATTTAGATAGGGCGGACTCAGAAATAATTTTATCGCCTCCTGCTAATGGAACGAAGTTTAGATATTTTCAAATCAATCCAACTCCAGATGGTGTTCCTTGGGATGTTTTGCAAGATCTTGCAGCCGAAGCCTTTGATCGAATAGGTGCGGCTCATCATAGGATTGATACTTCCAAACATCCCGCAATGCATAAAACAGAGACTATCGACTATATTATTTTATTAAAAGGCGATGTCAGCCTCCTACTTGATGAAGAAGAGGTAAGGCTAGAGCCATTTGATACTGTGGTTCAAAGGGGTACAAACCATGCATGGGTTAATCATGGAGAAGAGCCTGCGTTGCTTATTGCAGTCTTGATTGATAGTCAGCTAAAAGAGTAAACTGCAAAAGAGTTAGAGTACATATAGCCTATGTTTCAAGTAAAACAAGTTGCAGCAGCCTTGGGTGCAGAATTGCATGGAGTTGATTTATGCCAAGATCTTTCTTTAGATGTTTACGCTGAAATTAGAAGATTACTCGTAGAGCACCAAGTTATTTTTTTTAGGGATCAAGATATATCTCCTGCTCAACATAAAGCGCTAGCTGAATCTTTTGGGCCAGTTCAAACTCATCCTGCATATGAAACAGTAGATGGATTTCCAGAAATTACTATCTTAGAAAGCACCGCAGACAAACCTTCCAAGATAGAGGTGTGGCACTCTGACATGACTTTTCGGAAACATCCCCCTCTCGGATCTGTCTTAAGGTCAAAAATTTGCCCGCCAAAAGGTGGTGATACTATGTGGGCAAGCATGACTGCCGCTTATGAGGGCCTGTCAAAGAATATGCAGGAATTTCTTTCAACTTTAGAGGCTGAACATGATTTTAGTTATGGATTTAAGGAAAGCTTAGCTGAGCCAGGTGGAAAGGAACGACTAGCACAGGCAGTAGCAGATAATCCTCCTGTTCAGCATCCTGTTATAAGAGTTCATCCTGAAAGCGATCAAAAAGTAATTTTTGTAAATGCGTTGTTTACTACAAGAATAATTGGATTGCCTGAGAAAGAAAGCACAGCAATATTACAATTTTTGTATGATCACATAATTACCGCTGAATATACATGTCGCTTTAAATGGGAGCCAAATTCAATTGCTATATGGGATAACCGAAGCACTCAACATAAGCCAATCAATGATTATTTTCCATCTCACAGATTGTTGCAGCGAGTCGCAATTGATGGCGACAAACCCTATTAAGTTATTTTTTTAGAAATGCTAAAAGACTACTTGTAATCTCATATTCATTAGTTTGAATGGTTAGCGTTTCACAAGCATGGAGATACTTAGAATTTCCAATTTGATCTTTTCTGAAATCATATATCATCCTTGCAAATTTTTTCTCTAATTCAATATGTCCTTGGATGCAAAGAATATGATTTTCAATATAAAACATTCCATTTGGGCATGTCGAAGATCCTGCAATTAAAGTTGCATTTTTTGGGAGGTTTTCAACTTCATCTTGGTGGCTAAAAACTAAATTATATTTTTCCCCTTTATCTCCATATTCATAGCCATTATGATTGAACGAAATTGAATCAACTCCAGCATGCCAGCCATTCGGAGATTTTCGCACTGAACCTCCTAGTGCCTCTGCAATAATTTGATGACCAAAACATACGCCCACCAATTTTTTTTTGTTTCGATCTAGTGCTTGAATAAACTTTTTGAGGTCATGGATCCATTGATCATCATCATAGGCGCTCGCCTTACTTCCGGTAATTAAATAGGCATTACATTCATTTATGTCTCTTGGATAGTCACCGAATTGAACTTCATAGGTTTGAAATTGAATATTGGGATCTACAGACCAGAATATTTTAGAAAACATTTCAGGATATTGACCAAAGGCTGAGGCTCCATCTATTAGGACAGTATCTGAGTTAAGGATTCCAATTTTCATAAATATTATTTTTTCTTAATGTAGTATATTCAATTCATGAAAAGCAATAGACTTATTTCTTGCATTATTGCAATTGTTTCATCTCCTTTATCAGCTTCTGGAATTGATGCTTCAATTAACGCAACCGTTCAACCTATTACAAACCTCTTATCGTCTTTTATTTTCTATGAGGTTGAAATTTTTGGAGCTTCAATGCCACTAATAGTTTTATGGTTAATCGGAGCAGCTATTTTTTTTACTGGTTACTTTAATTTTTTAAATCTACGTGGATTTAAGCATGCTTTTCAATTATTAAGAGGAGACTATTCGAGGCCAGATAACGAAGGTGAGTTAACTCATTTTCAAGCACTATCAACAGCTGTTTCTGGGACTGTAGGAATTGGAAATATTGCTGGAGTAGCCATTGTTATTTCAATTGGCGGTCCAGGCGCTACATTTTGGTTAATTGTTGCTGGGTTCCTAGGCATGTCTACAAAGTTTGCAGAATGCGTGGCTGGAGTAATGTACAGAAAAGTTAATTCTGATGGAAGTATTTCTGGGGGCCCTATGTATTATTTAGAGGCTGGATTGCATCAAAAAAATTTATCTTGGCTTGCTAAGCCGATGGGATTATTTTATGCGGTGGCTATTGTTGTTGGATGTTTAGGTATTGGTAATATGTTTCAATCCAACCAAGCTTTTCAGCAATTTATCTTTATTACAGGAGGGGATGCTAGCTATTTTCTAGATAAAGGATGGCTTTTTGGTTCGATCCTAGCTGGCATAGTTGGGTTAGTTGTAATTGGTGGTATTAAAGGTATTGCAAGGGTCACTTCAAAGCTCGTTCCATTCATGACTCTAACTTATGTTGTTGGAGCATTGCTTGTAATTGTGATGAATGCAGAAAAGGTTCCATGGGCCATCTCAGCAATCTTAACAGAAGCATTTAATCCGAGTGCGATGAGTGGAGGAATGTTGGGCATTATGATTTTAGGTTTTCAAAGAGCAGCATTTTCTAATGAGGCTGGAATTGGCTCAGCTGCAATAGCTCATGCCACAGTTAAAACTCAAGAACCTGTAACTGAGGGTTATGTTGGTTTGATGGAACCATTTATAGATACAGTCATTATTTGTACTCTTACAGCCCTAGTCATTTTAACCACAGTCTATGAGCCTTCAATGGCAAATCAAGGAATTCAAGGCATAGCTTTGACTTCTCAAGCGTTTAGTAGCACTTTAAGCTGGTCAGTACTGCCCCTATCATTTATTGCAATATTGTTTGCATTTTCAACAATCCTGTCTTGGTCATATTATGGCTTGAAGGGTTGGACATATATCGTTGGAGAATCTGCATTAGCAGAAAATATCTTTAAAGTATTTTTTTGTATATTTATAGCTTTGGGTTGCACGATTAATTTAACTGCAGTTTTAGATTTTTCTGATGCTGTAATTTTTGTTGTAGCTGTTCCAAACATATTAGGACTATATATTTTAGCTCCAGTAATCAAAAAAGAGCTTGCAAATTATCAGGGAAGATTGAAAAGTGGTGATATAAAAAACTATAGAGAAATATGATAAAAGGTTATTGCGATCCTCAATTTCAAAAAGTTTATGATGCTTTTGCTAATGCTATAGAGAGTGGATTTGAAACAGGGGCAGCGCTTTCGATTGAGCATAAAGGTGAAATAATTGTTAACCTTTGGGGCGGGCATCAAGATGCGAATAAAACAAAAGCTTGGCAAGAGAACACTTTGGTTAATGTTTTCTCTGTTACCAAAGCGGTAACTGCAACATGTGTATCTAGGCTAATCGATCAAGATCAATTAGATCCGAACAAAAAGGTCGATCATTATTGGCCTGAATATGGTTGTAATGGCAAAGAGGATACCAAGGTCAGCGATTTGTTGTGTCATAGAGCTGCAATGTTTGGATTTAAAGATGGAATTCCGGCAGGTTCATTTCAAGACTGGGATAAGTTTACCCAGCAACTTCAATTGCAAGCTCCTTATAGAAAACCTGGAATCTCTCAGGGATATCATGCATTAACATTTGGCTGGTTAGTTGGAGAGCTGATTAAGCGAGTAGATGGTCGCTCTGTTGGTAAATACTTTAAAGAAGAAATAGCGGACCCATTGAATATCGACTTTCACATTGGTCTCACTAATAGCGATTTTGCAAGATGTGCAGATATGTTAATGATACACAGGGATAACATAAAGCTTCCAGGAGAGTTTCTAAAATATGTACCTGACTTTTTCTTACCACAAAGACTGAAAAATTTTAAGAGCGCTTTATTGAGTGGAGATTTTTTAGAGGCTTTTAAGGAAAGAGAGGATGATGATAATTACGTCAATTCTCATGATTGGCGTATGGCAGAAATCCCCTCAGCAAACGGACATGGAACTGCCCAAAGCTTAGCAACTTTATTTGGCATTTTGAGTAATGGTTGTTCAAGAGATGGAATATCTATTATGAGTGAAGCGTCTCTTCATAATGCTATTACACCTCACTCAAATGGACCTGATTCAGTGCTGTTTGGAGCTCCAATTAAATTCGGGTTGGGTTATGAGTTAGCTCAAGGAATAGCGAATGTCGGAAATATTTCACCAGCTTTTAATAATCAAATGTTTGGTCATGCTGGGGTTGGAGGCGCAGTAGCATTTGGTGATCCAGATAAAGGAATTGGATATGGATTTATCTGCAATCAGCAGCACAAGCCCACGGAATTGTATCGAACTAGTAACTTTCTTACAGCAGAGCTGTATTCAATAATTTCTTAGCTTACTCTAGTTTTGATTAGGTTGAGGAGCTTTTCTTGAAAAGAAATTCCATGAAGATGGCTCTAAGCTCTCAATAATTGAGCCTCCATTTGCCTCAATAACACTCTCGATATCTTTCATTAATTCAAAATAACCAAGAGCTTTATAGCACTCTCTGATAATTTGCAAAGCCCGCATATTTTCAGATGTATTAGGAATATTTTCAATTACATACTTAGCTCTCCGAAGAGCAGCTACATATGCTTTTCTTTTTAGGTAATACTCAGCAGCAACTAATTCATTTTTTGCAATTAAACTTCTTAAATATACTAATCTTTGCGAGGCATATGGAGCATATTGGCTTTGCGGAAATCGTGTTAAAAATTCAGACAGCTCTCCAAATGCTTGTTTTGCACCAGAAATATCTCTATTTGATAGGTCAGACTTAAATACTCTCGCAAAAATACCTTTGTCTCTGGTATAACTAGCTATTCCCCTCATAAAATAGGCATAATCAATATTTGGATGTCTGGGATTGAGGCGAATAAATTTTTCGGCAGCTTCGTGTGAAGCTTCATCTTCACCATTCATATAATAAGCATATATTAATTCAGATTGAGCTTGTTCTGCATATCGGCCGAAAGGGTATCTTGCTTCAATTGCTTGGAGAGACTCAATAGCAGAAAAGAAATTATTGGCCTTCATTCTCCTTTGCGCAGTATCGTAATACACCTTTTCAGGTCTCTCCATAACTGGCGCATCAGAATTACAACTTGTAATAAACAGAGACAGAATTATCGCTACAGCTATATTAACTTGTATATATTTTTTTATTTGCATATTCGGTATTGTATTTTACATTTATTAGAGCATTTAGGTTAATTCAATTACTTTAGATTGTAAGATGGTGAAATAGTTTTTAGATTACACATATGATCCATAAAAATATCAATGAAGAGCAGAATAATTCTAGACTGGATCATGCTGCAACCTCATTATTCGAAGACTTTTCAAGAAGCCAAATTCAAAGATGGATATCTCAAGGAAATCTTCTGGTAAATGGAGAAATCCTTAAAGCAAAAGACAAAGTGCATACGGGTGATGAAATGTCTTTAGATCCAATTTTTGAAAACAGAGTCTCTTGGGAAGGCGAAGACATACCTATTAATATTTTGCATGAGGAAGAAGATTTTATAATTATCAATAAATCGCCAGGTTTGGTAATGCATCCAGGCGCAGGTTGTCATAGCGGCACCCTGGCAAATGCTTTGGCATTTCATTTTCCAGAATTAAAAAAATTGCCCAGATGCGGGATAGTGCATAGATTAGATAAAGATACCTCTGGGCTATTAGTGGTTGCTAAAAATGAAAAATTTAGAAATTTTTTTGTTACTAAGCTTCAAGATAGAGAGATTTTTAAGCAATATGAGGCAATAGTTGTCGGGCAAGTGATTGGAAGTTTTTCCATAGATCATCCTTTGGAAAGGGATCCTAGAAATAGAGTGAAAATGAGAGCGACAGATTTTGGAAGAGATGCTGTTTCTCATGTTTCTTTAATCAAGTTTTATAAAGGCTATTCTCATATTTCTATTGAGATAGAAACAGGAAGAACGCATCAAATAAGAGTTCATTTAAGCCACCAAAAATTGCCAATAATTGGCGATAGCTTGTATAACCCTAGAAATCTTATCGCTAAAAATACTACTAAAGAATTAATAGGCCATATCCAGAATTTTTCTAGACAAGCATTGCATGCCTCAAAAATTAGATTTCCATCTTCACAGAAAGAAGGTATTTTTTATGAATTTCAAGCAGATCTTCCTCAGGATATGCAATCTTTAATTAAAGAAATGGAATAACCGCTAAAGCCTTTTAGATCAGCCAAAAAACTTGTTTTTCATCATAATTGATGTATAAAACCATACTTAAAAGTAAATACCTTAAATAAATGAAACTGTCAGGCGGAGATCTGTTAATGCGTGCCCTTAAAGATGAGGGGGTAAAGTTTATATTTGGCTACCCCGGTGGAGCTGCATTGCACATTTACGACTCTATATTTAAACAAAAGGCTTGTGAGCATATTTTAGTTCGTCATGAACAAGGTGCTACCCATGCTGCAGATGGCTATTCTCGTGCGACAGGGAAGCCAGGCGTTGCTTTAGTTACTTCAGGCCCTGGTGCAACGAATGCAATTACAGGACTTGCAACTGCTTACATGGACTCTATACCACTCATTGTTATCTCCGGTCAGGTTCAAAGCCATTTAATTGGAACTGATTCATTTCAAGAAACAGACATGATTGGCATCTCCAGACCTATAGTTAAACATAGTTTTATTGTTCAAAATGCTAAGGATATTCCTCAAATTGTTCAAGAAGCTTTTCATATAGCTACAACTGGCAGACCGGGTCCAGTTGTTATAGATATTCCAAAGGATAAAACAGATCCTGCTCAACTTTTTGAATATAAAAGGGCTAAAGAGATCTCCTTACGTTCCTATCAACCCAGAGTTTTCCCCCATCCTGGTCAGATAAAAAAAGCTAGCAAGAAGATTTTGTCTGCTGAGCGTCCTGTGATTTATGCCGGTGGAGGAGTTATCCTAGGTAATGCTCATAAAGAGTTAATATCATTAAATAAAATATTAAAAGCACCTGTAACTAACACTTTAATGGGTCTGGGGGCATACCCAGCAAAAGATAAATATTTTATGGGAATGCTTGGTATGCATGGAACTTATCAAGCGAATATGGCCATGCATAATGCAGATGTAATTATCGCAATTGGTGCAAGATTTGATGATCGAATTACTAACACCCCTTCAATGTTTGCCCCAAATGCAAAGATTGTTCATATCGATGTTGATCCTGCTTCAATTTCTAAAATTATTAATGCTGATATACCAATAGTTGGACAGGTTAAAGAATCTCTTATTGCACTCATAAAAGAAATTAAGCGTTCAAAAATTAAAATAGATTCAGAGGCTTTAGATAATTGGAATATCCAAATTTCTCAATGGCGTGAACAACATGGTTTGGATCATGATTTATACTTGAGCAAAATTAAATCCTCAATGATTGCTCCGCAGGTTGTTGTACAAGAGCTCTATCACGCTACCGAAGGCAATGCTTTTGTGACATCGGATGTTGGGCAACATCAAATGTTTGTTGCTCAATATTATCATTTCAATAAGCCTCGCAGATGGATCAATTCCGGAGGGCTCGGGACAATGGGCTTTGGC
>JAQWJG010000035.1 GCA_029248485.1 SAR86 cluster bacterium
AATGTCATTGGTTAAATTTTTAAATTTGCTTGTTCTTATCCTTATTCTTGCAGCTTTCTACAATCTTTTTTTTGGGATTGATAGCAAAAGAAGTTTTTTAGCTCTTCAGAATGAAAATCAAGAACTGTTGGAGAAAAATAATACTCTTGCAAAGGAAAATAATCTTTTAGAGAAAGGAATTTTAAGCAAGCAAAAGAATGACGCTCATGCAGAAAAGTTTGCTAGAGAAGAATTAAATTTAATATATGAAGATGAGGATTTCCTAAGATTTAAGGAAGTTAAATCCAATGAGCCCCAAGAATAAAATCACAGTTATTATTCCTGCCGCAGGAAACAGCAGTCGTTTTGGTGGTTCAGTTCCTAAGCAATTTTTGAGCTTGGGTGATGAGACGGTTTTAGAAAAATCTGTTAATTTATTTCTAGAAATTTCTTATATTAGAGAAGTTATAGTCGCCATCAATTTAAATGAGAGTTTAGTTAAATTACAATCTTTCTATAATGATGCAAGAGTAAGGTTTGTTGAAGGAGGAAACACAAGAAGTGAATCAGTATTTAATGCCTTAGCAGCAGTTGATCAAAGTATAGAGATCGTAGTCATCCATGATGCTGCAAGACCATGGTTAAGAAAAAGTCATTTTGAGGATCTCTTATCTCAACTTACCAATGATCAATCTGTTGAAGGGGTTTTCCCTGTAATTTCAGCAACTGATTCGCTACGTATGAAAGAGGGCGAGGATCTAATGCCAGTCGAGCGTGAGCAATTTCTGCATGTGCAAACCCCTCAGATTTTTTATCATGAATCTGTAAGAGCGGCATTTAACAAACTTCAGAAAGAAGGCCTTCATATGAGTGATGAGTCTCAGGTAATGGAGCACGCAGGTTTTAAATTATTGGCTGCGCCAGGAGAAAGATCAAATATTAAAATTACTTACACTGATGATATAGCTAATTATGCGGGAAGAGATCTTCGAATCGGAAGAGGGATAGATTTTCATCAATTCCAACCAGGGAATGGTTTAACTTTAGGAAATGTTTTTATAGATTGCGAACTTTCTATTGTTGCACATTCAGATGGAGATATTATTTTGCATGCCGTTTCTGATGCATTGTTGGGTGCAGCTGGCCTAAGGGATATTGGACACTATTTTCCTGATAGCGATCCAAAAAATAAAAATTTAAGTAGTTTAATAATTATTGAAAAATCATTAGATTTATTAAAAGACAATGGTTTATGGCCTAGGAATATCGATTTTGTTGTTGTGTGTGAACAACCAAAAATTGGGCCTTATGTAAATCAAATAAAAAAATCCCTTTCAGCAATTTTGAAGATCGAAGAAAGTTTTATTGGGGTGAAGGCAACCACAACAGAAAAGATGGGAGTAATTGGTGATGGTAACGGAATTGCCGTATATGCAATTGCTTCTTTAAGGAATAAATAGTGAATATTCTTCTAACCAACGATGATGGCTATAAAGCATCTGGCATAAATGAATTGTTTCAAGCCTTGAGCACTGAGCATAAGGTTTTTTTAATTGCACCACGAGACAACTGTAGTGGAATGAGTGCGGCAATAACCTTACGAAAAGAAATAAAAGTTGAGGAAATCTCAAAAAATATCTTTTCTGTTTCAGGCACGCCTGCAGATTGCTCATATCTGGGATTGCTATCAGTGATTCAGGATCCAATTGAAATGATCGTTTCGGGAATTAATTTAGGAGCAAATTTAGGGGAAGATATTTTTTATTCTGGAACTGTTGGGGCGGCAATTGCTGGCCGAAGACTGGATTATGTTCCCGTTGCTTTTTCGGTAGCTGCTTACAATCCAACCAATTTAACATTTATTGCAGAACAATCTTTATTGATTACTAACCAGGTATCTAAACTTCCCTCAGATCAAAACTTGTTAGTGAACGTAAATTTCCCTGATTTGCCGCCTACAAAAATTCAAGGAATTAAAATAACTTCGTTAGGCAAAAGAGGGGTACCAGACACACCCGATTTAATTAGATCAGAGGATTCCTCTAAATTTTACAGTTTTGGGCCGTCTGGCTCACTTTTACCTGACCAATCTGGAACAGATATACAGGCTATTGAACAAGATTATATTTCTATTTCGATACTTGATTACAATTTAAGTGCTGATTTGGCTCGCTGGGACCTATACAAGGAGGTTTTTAATTGTGAGTAGTTCTGGTTTTACATTTACGAGAGTCAAAGATCAAATGATCCAGCAATTGCTTGATATGGGCATATCAGATTTTCGCGTTCTTGACGCCTTAAGCCAAGTTCCCAGACATATCTTTTTAGACCAAGCTTTCTGGAGTAGAGCATATGAGAATAGAGCACTGACTATTGGTTACAAGCAAACCATTTCTCAACCATACATCGTTGCGCGAATGACAGAGCACTTAATTTCGCATACATCAAAAAGAGGGAAAGTCCTTAACAAGGTTCTTGAAATAGGATCTGGCTGTGGTTATCAATCTGCAGTGTTATCTCATTTTGCAAATGATGTCTTTGCAGTTGAGAGGATCAAACCTTTAGTTTCAAAATCACGTGAAAATTTAAGCGGTCTAAAAATTAGAAATGTAATTGTTAAACATGCAGATGGATTCAATGGTTGGGAAGAAGACTTAAAATTTGATGGAATTATTTGTGCAGCAGCTCCAAGACAATATCCAGAAGAGTTGCTTGAGTTATTAGAGATTGGAGGAAAGCTTGTTATACCAGTTGGCCTTGAGGGAGAGCAAAAACTTTATGTTGTAACTAAAAAAAGTGATATCGAAAATGAAGAAATGATTTATGAAGAGGTTGCTTTTGTACCAATGCTTCCAGGTGTTTCCAATGGAGAAGTTTAAGGATGAGTAATCAAATTAAATACTCATTGGCTGGATTTTGTATGGGCGTTGCAGAGCTAATACCAGGTATTTCTGGAGCTACTGTTGCAGTAATCTTTAAGATTTACCCAAACTTAATGAAAATTTTAAGCAACCTAAGAATAAAAAAATTAACCTTAAATTTTTCATCTCTTTCGCAAACATTTCAATTTAATGTTTCGTTACCTTTAATACTCTCTATGATTATTGCCATTATTTTTTGTTCTAGGGGAATTAATTTCTTATTAAAAAATTATGAGGAAATATTTTTATCATCTCTGGGTTTATTGATGATGACTTTGTCTATTTACATCGTTCAAAATTTTAAAGACGCACTTATAGACAAGAAACTATTTTTATTTTTATTTCTGGGGATTGGTGTTGGAATTTTTTTGCAAGTGTTGGATATAGGCTCAGGAAATATTTCTATGCCATATTTATTTTTGAGTGGAATACTGGCTTTTTCATTTTTTCTAATACCCGGTATTTCAGGTAGTGCTATGTTAGTAGTTTTAGGAGTTTATGGCCCTATCATCCAAGGTATTGCAACATTTAATTTAAATTTATTGGCTCCATTTGCACTAGGCTGTTTGATTTCTCTCTTGCTTTTACCAAAGTTGGTTTTATCAATTTATTCATCCAATGAGCTCAATCTAATGTATATTTTTTCTGGTCTTATACTTTCATCAGGCATCTTTTTAATATGATTAAATTTAATATAACAATCTTAATTATTTTAATTTTAGTTATTACAAGTTGCTCTAATTTGGATTCATTAAAGCAATCCTATGAAAATTTTTTACCTCCCTCTCCCGATAGAACTTATATTGTTCAGCCTGGAGATTCTGTTTGGTCTATTGCATTAAATTTTAATTTGGATGCTGAGCTGTTAATTCTAAATAATCATTTAGAAAAACCGTACATTATTTATCCAAATCAAGAATTACATCTCTCGGGTGCCCTTGCTCAAAACAGTTCAAAAAAAGTATCTCTACCTATTGAATGGCATCACCCACTAGGAGGGAATTCAAAATTAGCTATCAAAGATGAATCTTGGCTAATTTTTAAGGAGCCTAAAGGTGCTCCGATTCATTCTATTCATAGCGGAAAGGTAGTGGTTTCTGGACCAGATATTCCGGGTTACGGAAATTTAGTTATGATTTCTCATCCAGATGGTTATTTAAGCTTGTACGCACATTGCGATAAAATATTTGTTGAGCGAGGTGATGATGTGGGGAAGGGCGCTATGATAGCTCAACTTGGTAATTCAGAAGCAGCATATCCAATGCTACGGTTTCAGTTAAGAAAAAATGGAAAGCCAATTAGAGCCGAAAAATTAAACTCTTTTTTTTAAAAATTAAAAATTTTTTTACTTTTCAAGAAGATGTTTTTTTTCTTTGATTTGTGCAAATTCTTTGGCTTCAGGCAGTTCATCTTTTTCTTCTGTAATATTTGGCCAAACTTCACTTAATTCTGCATTAATTTCAATAAATTCTATCTGATCAGCAGGAAGTTCGTCTTCGGAGAAAATTGCTTCCACTGGGCATTCTGGTTCACATAATGCGCAGTCAATACATTCTTCTGGGTGAATAACAAGAAAGTTAGGACCTTCGTAGAAACAATCAACAGGGCAGACTTCAACACAATCTGTATGTTTGCACTTAATACACGATTCAGTAACTATGAATGCCATTATTTATTTGTTTGAAAATTAAGATTAAAAAAGATTTTAACAATGAGTTATGAACAAGTCAGCATGAATTTGATAATATTTAATTTACTTTTCCTAAAATTATAATATACTGTACAAATATACAGTAAAGGAGATCATAATGTCAGATAAAGTTAAAAACCTAAACGAGACCTTATCTCAAATTGAAAAGCAGTTTGGTAAAGGGACTGTTATGAAAATGGGGGATAGAGAAATTGTAGATATGCCATCCGTTTCTACTGGTTCTCTAGGCTTAGATATAGCATTAGGTATTGGTGGTCTTCCCAAGGGGAGGGTCGTAGAGATTTTTGGACCAGAATCATCTGGTAAAACAACATTAACACTTCAAGCCATTGCTGAGTGTCAAAAAGCTGGCGGTACTGCAGCCTTTATCGATGCCGAGCATGCACTCGATCCAAACTATGCAGAAAAACTAGGCGTGAATGTAGATGAACTTTTGCTTTCTCAACCAGATACTGGTGAGCAAGCATTAGAAGTAACAGATATGCTTGTAAAATCCGGCAGCGTAGATTTAATTGTTGTGGACTCCGTGGCCGCCCTAACTCCAAGAGCTGAAATTGAAGGGGATATGGGAGATCATCACATGGGTCTTCAGGCTCGTTTGATGTCACAAGCTCTAAGAAAGATTACAGGCAACATCCAACGCTCTAATGCAATGGTAATTTTTATCAATCAAATTAGAATGAAGATTGGAGTTATGTTTGGTAATCCTGAAACCACTACTGGGGGTAATGCCTTAAAATTTTACTCATCTGTTCGTCTTGATATCAGAAGGATAGGCGCAGTCAAAGAGGGCGAAGAGGTTGTGGGAAACGAAACTCGTGTAAAGGTTGTTAAAAATAAAGTATCACCTCCATTTAAACAGGCTGAGTTTCAAATTATGTATGGGGAAGGAATTAATACAGAGGGTGAAATTTTAGAGCTTGGCCAGAAACTAGAATTAGTTGAAAAATCTGGATCCTGGTATAGCCATAATGGAGAAAAAATTGGACAAGGAAAGGTTAATGCCAGCAAGTTTCTGAGAGAGAATACTAAAATCAGAGATGCCTTGGTCAAGGAGATAAGAAAGGCATATATACCTTCTGTTAAAAACTCTTCAAAGAAATAATTATTCTTAAACTTGTTATGCAAGCTTAAAATTGATTAAGATACTCTCAACATAGGAGAGAGTTATGTCAAATAATGCATATATAGTTTCAGCTGTTAGAACAGCTGGAGGAAAGAAAAATGGAAGCCTTAGTCAATGGCATCCAGCCGATCTTGGCGCAAAAGTTCTTGATGAGTTAGTTCACCAATCTGGGATTAACCCCGAATTAATAGATGATGTTATCTTTGGTTGTGTTGATCAGGTGGGAGCACAATCTGGTAATGTTGCTAGAAATGCAATCCTTTCTTCCAGCCTCCCTGAATCAGTTCCTGGTACATCGGT
>JAQWJG010000052.1 GCA_029248485.1 SAR86 cluster bacterium
ATGATCCTAATGCTCTAACGGGGGACCAGTCGTTACCAAGTCCACCAGCCCACTTGGAAAGTAATGCGTTATCTTTCATTGAACCAAAAATTCCATCTAAGTCATCTGGGATAGTAGTCAAATAACAAGATGACAGCTGGGGTCTCAAGGTTCCTGAATTAAATAGGGTTGGGGTTGAGCTCATATAATCAAAGCTTGACAATAATTTATAGAATTCAATTGCTCGGTCTTCTCTATTGTCTTCTTCAACAGCAAGACCCATAGCCACTCTCATGAAAAAGATTTGAGGTAACTCATATCTAGTATCTTGATAATGAATAAAGTACCTGTCATACAAAGTTTGCAGACCTAAATAAGTAAACTGATAATCCCTATCATGATCGATTGCATTACCCAATTTGTTCAAATCAAAATCTTTCAGGATTGGATCAAGCATTTGTAACTCAATTCCTTTTTCGATATAAGCTTGGAATGCTTTCGGATAGTATTCCTGCATTTCTGGATGGGAGCTTTCCTCAGCAATATCAAGAAATGATAAAGCCTCACTTCGCAATTCATCAAGCAGTATTCTTGCTGTCACATATGAGTAGTTTGGTTCTTGCTCAACTTTTGTTCTGGCTGACATTACTAGAGATGACTTCATATCACTTACAGATACACCGTCATATAAATTTTTAATTGATTCTTCTAGTATTGAATCGGCACTGACGTCTTCTAGCCCATCACATGCATGATTGACAACTGAAGCAAGCCGGTTGATGTCTAGAGGTACTTGAGACCCATCTTTTTTTGTTACAGAGATATTTGGAGCATCTATGTTAGTTTCTTGTGGTGCGTCTTTTGTTCTTTCTAGCGCTCTTTCTTCCCTGTATAAAATATATTTTCTTGCTACAACATATTCTTCATTGCGCATTAATTGAAGCTCTACTTGATCTTGTATTTCTTCTATGTGAAGTGTTCCACCAGACGGCATTCTTCTTTTAAAAATTTCTTGAACATCAGCTGTTATTTCTTCAACTTTTCTGTGTATTCTTTCGCTGGACGCAGCATTTCCTGATTCATTTGCAAGAAATGCTTTTGTAACTGCAACTTTAATTTTATCTTCTTCAAACGGGACGACCTTGCCGTTACGTTTTATAACTCTTATTTTTCCTGGTGCTGTGATATCTAAATCATCTGTTGGGATTCCACCAATTGGTTCTCGACCAGCGCTTTCTTGAGTCTTATCTAACTCCTGTATTGTCATTTGTTTCCTCTATCTTTATTACTTTCTTTGATAACTTTTAGAAAAATTTACCAATGGGTGGGGTTAAAATGTGTTTTTTTTTAATCTTATTAACCAACGTCAATATTCTTACATTGTGGATAAATAATCAAGTAAAAAACACAATATATTGTGAATTCTTTTAAATTTTTCACAATATGCTGTATAAATGGTGTTTATTGATTGTGAAGATAAAGTGAGTAAATTGTGGATAACTTAAGAATATTGGTGTTTATATGACTGTATTAATAGCTATTGATCAAGGCACAACCAGCACAAGAACTGTGGCGTATGATAAGGATTTAAATATCATCCACTCTGAGCAAAAAGAATACCCTCTGCTTTACCCCAATGATGGCTGGGTAGAGATTGAACCCAAGGAATTAATGAACTCTGTTTATACAACCATCGATCCAGTTATTGATATTTGTCCAGATATTGTGGCTGCTGGAATAACCAATCAGCGCGAAACAACTTTGATATGGGATGCGGATTCCGGCATACCTATTTATAACGCAATTGTCTGGCAGGATAGAAGAACAGCAGATCAATGTATGCAACTTAAACAAGCTGGCTATGAAGAGGCCATAAAGAATAAAACAGGTCTTCTGCTGGATCCATATTTTTCATCAACGAAAATATCGTGGATTTTAGATAACGTTGATGGCGCAAGAGCAAAAGCAGAAGCAGGCAAATTAAGGTTTGGAACGGTGGATACATATCTGCTGTGGCAATTAAGCAAAGGAGATATCTTCAAAACTGATGTCACGAATGCTTCTAGAACCAATTTGTATAACATACATACAAGAAATTGGGACGATGAGCTACTTGAGATTTTTAAGGTTCCAGCGTCAATGCTTCCGGAGGTTCATTCCTCTGATAGTAATTTTGGAGCATTCATAAGGGGCGATAAGACGATTCAAATTACAGGTGTGATTGGAGATCAGCAAAGTGCACTTGTAGGTCAAAGATGTTTTCAGCCTGGTCAAATGAAAGCAACATTCGGTACAGGGTGTTTCTTAATGGTCAATACCGGTAATGAATCATTAAAGTCGACCTCGGGGCTTCTGAATACAATAGGATATGGCCTTTCGGGTGAAACATCTTACGCGTTAGAAGGAAGTATTTTTTCTGCTGGAACAATTATTCAATGGCTGCGAGATAACATGGAATTTTTTTCAGATTCTCAAAAAAGCATAAAATTTCTTGATGCGACAGGTAAATCCAATGATGTTTTGTTTATTCCTGGTTTTACAGGGATCGGAGCTCCACACTGGAACTCAGAAATAAGAGCAGCATTTTACGGTATTACCAGGGACTCAACAAAAACAGATATAGTTACAGCTGCATTTAAAGCACTAATTTACCAAGTAATTGATATTAAAGATGCTTTAAAAATTGATGGGATAGAAATTAATAATCTATCTATTGATGGGGGCATGGCTTCTAATTCTAACTTTTGTCAGTTACTAGCAGATTTTTTGGGTCAAGAGGTGCAAGTTCCCTCGAGCCTGGAGTCCACTGCCACAGGGGCCGCAATAACCGCTGGATTAGGATCTAATTTCTTCTCTATTGCTGATTTGAATGCGGAACAATCAACTGATTCAACCACTTACAAACCCAGAGATGAAATTTTTGATCCCAAGGACCTGGCTGAATGGAGGAAATTTCTGAGCGTGCTTCTGAACGCATACAACTAAAAAGATACCTACTGCATTCAATGCAATAAAAAATTTGTCTGGAACGATTTCAATGCATCCTAGGCGAGTTATTTTTAAATTTGTTGTATTAAATGGTTTAAGATGTTTTTGTTTGATATTTAATGTAATAAACTAATTGCAATTTTACTAAGTCCCCCTGACTAACAGCATGTTTAATTTTAAAACTTTCAATAATATTGCCGAAGATGGTATTGATATTCTTCGCAATAACAAATTTAAAGAAGTATCTGAGAAGCCTGACGGAATATTGCTCAGAAGCTACAATATTTCAGATAAAGATCTTGAGGACAGTCTTTTGTGCATAGCACGAGCAGGCGCAGGAACCAATAATATACCCATAGAAGATGCAACCAAAAAAGGAGTTGTTGTGTTTAACACGCCAGGCGCAAATGCAAATGCAGTAAAAGAGCTTGTCATATGCGGAATGTTACTTTCTTCTCGAGGCATTATTGAGGGAATAGAGTTTGCTAAAAAACTTGAACTTGAAGATGTTGAAGGTCTAAATAAGGCAATGGAAGCGCAAAAAAAAGCATTTGCTGGCAATGAGCTTGCTGGAAAAACACTAGGAATCATTGGACTTGGATCAATTGGATCAATGCTTGCTCAAGCAGCGCATACTCTTGGGATGAAACTGGTGGGATACGATCCTTATATTTCAATCGAAGGTGCATGGAGGCTTCCAGCAGAGGTTGAGAAGGCTGAGACCATGGAAGCTCTCTTGCGCCAATCAGACTTTGTTTCCCTGCATGTTCCCCTTGTTGAGGACACAAAAAATCTTATCAATAAGTCAAACCTAAAAAAGTTTAAAAAAGGAGCCAAGCTTATTAATCTATCAAGAGGCGGCATAGTCAATACTAATGATGTAATAGCAGAGCTTGAAAATGGAAGTTTAGGAAGATTTGTTACAGATTTTCCAACTCCAGAACTAATCAAGCGCTCTGCTAGCAAGAATGATGTCGTGCTTTTACCTCACTTGGGCGCAAGCACAAAAGAGGCTGAAGTAAACTGTGCTGTGATGGCTGCAAATCAGATGGTTAATTATCTTCAAGATGGCACAATTTTGAATTCAGTAAATTTTCCAAGAATATCCCTTTCTAGAGGTACCAATCACCGCTTGGTAATCATCAATCACAATGAGCCAGGAATGATTAGTAAAATTGCTGATTCGATTGCGGCTTGTGATATAAATATCGCTGAAATGACCAACAAAAGTAGAGATGAGATTGCTATAAACTTAATTGACCTAGAATGTATAGCCAGCAATCAACTTATTGAGCAACTGCGATCAGTTGAGCATGTAATGAGTGTCAGGTCTTTAGATATAGGTAGCTAAGAGCCCTAAACATAATTTTCAACAAAGCTTTTATCAAAAGGTACAATTTGATCCTCTTTTCCTTCTTGCACTTTGTTTGCCCAATCAGGGTCAGATAGGAGCGCTCTTCCGACTGCAATTAGATCAAACTCAGATTTATTTAGCTTTTCGTGAAGAACATCCAAATCAGCGGTTTGAGTTTTATGATCTCCAGAATAAAGCTTGATAAAATCTTTGTCCAAACCAACGCTACCAACACTTATAGTTGGGAGTCCAGTAGCCTCTTTTGCCACTCCAGCCAAATTTTTACCCTTGGGATTCAATTCTCCTTCCCAAAACCTACGATTACTGCAATGAATAAAATCAGCTCCAGCATTTTTAAGGATATTAAAAAATTGATTTAACTCTTCTGCATCTGATGTAATTTTTGCTTCATAATCTTGCTGCTTCCATTGTGAAACTCTTATCCCGACCTGAAAACTATCTGAGGTTTTCTTTTGTGATGCTTCAAGAATTTCTTTGGCAAATCTTGATCTATTTTCTATTGAGCCACCATATTCATCTGTCCTAAGATTAATTTTATCCCAGAAAAACTGATCAATTAAATATCCATGGGCACCATGAATTTCCACACCATCAAATCCAATCTCCTCACAAATTTTTGCGTCCTGAGCGTAAACCTCAATCAATTCTTCGATTTCATCATGCGACATTTCATGAGCTACTTTTTTACCAGGAACTACATATCCAGACGGAGTGAATCCAGGAACTTCTGGGATAGGGGGCATCCCTGGTTTTCTAATTCCACCCACATGCCAGAGTTGGCAAAATATCGATGAATTATTTTTATGAACTTCATTAACAACTTTTTCCCACATTTTTTTTGCTTCGTCTGTTTCCAGATTTGGGCAGTTTGGGTAGCCACTTGCAGCTCGATGGCTAACTTCAACACCCTCAGTAAGTATCAACCCAACTCCTCCTTGAGCCCTTCGAGCGTAGTAGGTTGGGGCATAATCTTTAGGAATCCCATTTGGCGAAAAATTCCTTGTCATTGGAGCCATTACAACTCTATTTTTAAGATTCAAACCATTCATGTTGTATTCAGAAAAAAGAGTGTTTTTTTGGTCATTCATATCAATTATTTATGGTGGCTATAAAGAGCATCTATTCTAATTTAATTTTTTTAAAAAAAATACTTGCCCACAGAACAAAATGATGGTATTGGAATCTCTATTTTGGCTAGCAAAATACGTATTGAATAGACCTTAAAATAGTATAAAACACTGATTTGCGGTTATTTTATTATAAATTGATTAGTTTTTGATCAATTTACATGAAACCTTATGAAATCAGTCTAAAATATAAGAATACTAAGTTATCCCAAGCTTTATCCACAGATTTTGTGGATAAAATTTAAGCAGTTTTTAAGAGTAATTTTTTGAATATTTTAAATTTTCCTGACACATGGTTAGAGCCACTTGGTAAGGGGTTTTGCCAAGATTTTTTAGATGAGATGGAGTCAAAATTTTCAAAATTACAGGCTCAAAATGTAAGTATATTTCCACCCAATCCTTCTATATTTCGTGCCCTAGAATTAGTTCATTTTTTAGAGGCCAAAGTATTAATTTTGGGGCAAGATCCTTATCATGGTTTTGGTCAAGCAAACGGATTGTCATTTTCTGTAAATAAAGAAATTAGTATCCCGCCTTCATTAAAAAATATTTTTCATGAATTGCAAAATGATCTCAATATTCCAATTTCTAGTCATGGTGATTTGACTTTATGGGCTGAACAAAAAATCTTATTATTGAATTCTGTTCTAACTGTTGAGGAGGGCATGCCAAACTCTCACCAAGAAATGGGATGGGAAAAACTAACCGATAAAATTATTACTCAATTAAGTCAAAGGGGAAATATGATTTTTGTTTTATGGGGCAAATCTGCTCAGAAAAAATATAATTTAATCGACAAAAAACAAAATAATATTTTGATAGCTCCACATCCATCACCTCTATCTGCCTATCGAGGTTTTTTTGGTTGTAAGCATTTTTCAAGTATTAATAAAATCCTGAAAGAAAATGGCTTTGCTGAAATTAACTGGAAGCTTGAATAGTTCTTATTAAGAAAAACTACCTATTTTTCCAAGACAGGACGAAAAAATTTTTTCATTATCACGGTAGCTTTTGCCAATAATTATAAATTTAGATACTTCGTCTATGTTTGAATGGATCATTAATTTTGTTTCTTTTTTTAATTTACCAAGATACTCCATGCGCGCAATTATTTCTTGACCTTTGAAACAGCCCTTATTGAAACTAACCCTATTAAGGTGCTGACCTATTTCATGGGGTCGGTATTTACCTATTTCTTCAGGCTTGATTAGGTGATCATTCATAATTTTTCGATTTATTGCCCAGTTTTCTTTGCTGAGACCATCCAAATCGCATTGAAATTCATTATTTTGATCAATTAATAAAGATAGAGATACTTCTTCTGAGCTTAAGATCAAATGTTCATGCTGAAGTATTGACTGATTGTTTTTTCTTGAGAAACCTATAACTCTGCAGCTCAGCAGTTCAGCTGAGACTTTGTAAAATGGTAAAAATTTGGCTATTTCATCTAAAAATATATCTTTTGCATCTTTTTCAATAACGATTAACCACTTATTTTGATCAACAATGATTTCGAAGTTGCATAGAATAAAGCCTTTTTCATTGCACAAAGAGGATATTTGACCCATTTGCTCTGATATTAGGGTGCAATCCGACGTTACTTGTCCTTGTAAAAGGTTCAAGACAGAGTCAAAATCACCGTTTAAATGAATAGCTGTAATGTCTTCAAGGTCTACAGCCCCATATTTTATAAATTCAGAATTTACCAAGTTATTTAATTAAAAAGTTTAAATAAGGATATTATATTAGCCCAGAAAATGAATACAGACATCAATAAAACCAAATGGAAGTGCAGAAGAGGTCTTCGAGAGTTAGACCTTCTATTCAGGCGATACAGTGAAGTAAAACTGGATTCTCTTTCTAGGGAGGAGTTTGAGATGTTTAATAGTATCTTAGATCTTGAAGATCAAGCCCTTTATGACTTCATTTTTAAGAATGAATCCTTAGGCAGTCCTGAAAAAGAGAGTTTTATATTAAATAACTTAAAAAAATATACAGATACGTGAAACTATTCCATCACACCTTTGTCCAAGTTAGCGAGGAAATTCATGGGAGTTAACAAGGGAGATGAGGTGCTTGTAAATGAAATAAAAGCTGGAAATGCAGCAGCTTTCGAGGCCATGGTTTTAAAATATCAGCCAAAACTAATGTCATCTTTGGTCGGATATACTAAATCAAAAGATCAGGCTGAGGAGTTATGCCAAAAAACATTTATCAGAGTTTGGCAAAAAATTAATACTTTTAGGGGAGATAGCGCACTTTTTACATGGATTTATAGAATCGGAATAAATCTTGCAAAAAATGATTTTGCTAGCAGTTTTTCTAGAAGCTCAAAGATTACAGACTCTCTTGATCAAAATGAGCATGATGTCCCTGAGTACCTGTCTCCAGAAACTGAGCTTATAGCAGTTGAATCAGAAGAAAAGATTATGCAGTTTATACAAACCCTCGATACTGATACCAAAACTGCTTTTACATTGAGAGAAATTGATGGAAGAACCTATGATGAAATAGCTGAAATTCTGAAATGCCCAATAGGCACTGTAAGATCAAGAATATTTCGAGCTAGACAGTTAATATTAGAATTTATAAATCAGGAGAATATTATCAATGGATAAAGATTTAGAAAAACTATCTGCATTATATGATGGAGAGCTCTCATATGCGGAAAT
>JAQWJG010000064.1 GCA_029248485.1 SAR86 cluster bacterium
CTTTCGCCCTTCGTCTCTTCCTTCTCTTTCTCTCTTACTCCCGTCTGCAGTTGTTTGTAAGTCGGTCCGAGTTGGTCTATTAAATATACGCCTTTAGGAAATAGTGTCAATACTTTTTTTAAAAAAAATATAATTAATTCAAATAAATTTATTTATCCCATTTATTTTCATAAAAATCAGCCAAAACATCGAATGCTTCTTTTTTATTTCCACTCTCGTCAATTAAACCTTTTCTGTTGTAAAAATCTTGAATTCCAGGCAAGGGTCTCAACATGGCTCTAAAGTCTTTGAAAACCCAAGGGCTAATTCCTTGGATTTGAGGGTTGTTAGAGAACATCTCCAATTGATGCTTGTAAAGCTTCGCTTGATACTCTTCAGACCAAATTTTATTTGTATGATTACCATACTTTGCACCTGCTCCAAATTCAGAAATATGAATAGGTTTATCAAATGTAGAGCTAATATTTATCTTTGGCATGATCTCAAACATCAGCTGTCTAAGAGTACCTTCAGAAACCATTATTTCGTCTGCAAAAAATGTTACGTAGTACCATCCGAAGTACTCATTGTAAGAAATTAAATCCACACTCTCACCCAGAGGATCTTCAATTGAAAGGGAGAAATTTAATTCATGATCAATCGAGATATTTGCTTGATCTAATATTGATTTAAAAATAGCTTTTTCTTTTGGGTTAACCCATTTAGATTTTGCTCCCTGTAAGGCTAAAACTAAAACTAATGATCTAAATTGCTCCTCACTTCCTGATAGAAGAGCTGCTGTTGTTAACCTTGATGAGTCTGTTACCTCTATCTCAGTTAGTAAGGTATGTAAGAATTTCATCCTTGATGAAGATAGAGGTGTTTCATTTGCCACCGACCAAACTACAACAGATGCCCTGTTTTGATCTCTTTGAACCAGTCTGGTGATTTGGTTCTTGGCTATTGTTAATGTTTCAGAGTTATCCCAGTCAATATTCCAATAAACAGGAACCTCCTCCCAAAGCATAAGCCCAAATTGGTCTGCAATCTTGGCTAGATGGCGTGTGTAAGGATAATGTGCAGCTCTTACAAAATTAATATTAAGCTCTTTAGCTGTTGATAGTAATTCCTTAAAATGCTCCTGCGAAAAAGCTGGTCCATCTATACCAATAGGTTCTGAATGCATAGCAATTCCCTTAAATCTAATCTCGCTGTTATTCAAATATATTTTTTTACCTTGTGTTTTGATGGAGCGAAAACCTATCTCATCTTTAATTGATTCGTTGTTAGAAGATATGATGACCTCATACAGTTTTGGATTTGATGGCGACCAAAGTTGAGGGGTAATTTTTATATTCTCTGTGATTGCTCCTGAAGAATTAGTGATGAATTTATTTGAAAATTGAAGCTCTGGGATTTCAAGATGAATTTCTTGCCCTGCAAATCTATCATTCATTTCAAGATTAAAATGAGCTTGAGAAAAATTTTCTGGATTAAGCTGCAGATACGCATTTCTAATAAATTGCTTCGGGGTCTCAACAATATATACATCGCCAACAATGCCGCCCCATGGCCACCAATCAGTTTTCTGAGTGGGAACAGAGGACTCATTAAGAGCATTGTCAGTCTGCACTAACAATATGTTGTCACCATCTTTTAAATACTCAGATATCTCAAAGTTAAATGGGACATACCCCCCCTCAAACTTTCCAACAATAGACCCATTGATAAATATTTTTGTTGTGAAGTTGCTGCCTTCTATATAAAGGTGCGTTAAAGATTCTTTTTTAGGTGAGTATCTAAATTTTTTATAGAGCCAGACTGGCCCTCTGTAGAAAAAAAGTTTTTCATCTGCGGCATTCCAAGCTCCGGGAATTTGAATTTTTGCTGCAGTTTCAAAGTTGTATTCAATTAATTCCATACCTGTTTTTTGAGTTTTGTTTTTTGGGAATCCGCCAAAAAAAGATGACTCAGGCAAACCATTGTTCATTGGATCAACGATGTAACTCCATTCGCCATTCAGATTTAAAATTTGTCTTGAATCTATCCATCCAATTAAGTTGTCTGGGATTGGATAGACAGGCGCCTCTCTTTCAAAAAAACTATCTGCATCTGATTGATCTTCAGATTGCAGATTAAATGCAAAGAAAATTAAAAAACTTAAAAGAGTTCTTGGGATTATTTTTAGATTCAAATTAATCAAGGACGAATTGACTAACTATTTGATGAAGATCTTCGGTGCCTTGCAGATAGCTAGAAACCTTTACTCTCTCATTGTTTCCATGCACACCAGAAAAATCATTTGGATCAAAGATCATAGGATTAAAACCATAGCTATCGATGCCAAGCTCACGAGTAAAATGACTATCAGTAAATCCAGTGCTTACTGCTGATGCCACTCTTGAACCTGGATGCATTGAAGCGGTAATAGATTGAATATGTTTAAAGAACTCAGAGTCAGTTGAGGAAACTGCGGGGGCAAAAGCAAGCACAAGCTCAACCTTCACGCCTGCTGGCTCAACTAAATTCTTAAAATCCTGAATAAATTCATCTGAGCTTCTATCTGGTAGCATTCGACAATCAACCTCTGCTTCAGCAACAGGCGGAACAACATTAATCTTTTGTGACCCTTTTAGCATTGTTAGGGAGCATGTATCTCTTGTTAAAGCATGATATGAGGGAGAAAAATCTTGTAGCTTTGTTAGAAAGCCGTCTTGTTTGATTGCTGTTTTAATATCTGCAAAAGCCTGAGCATTTTCGCCAGTCATATTTAAAGAAAGGCTCTTAAAATATGTATCTACTGCCGGAATAATTCTAGCTGGAAATGGATTTTCTCTAACTAAATTCAATGCATGAACAATACGAGAAACTGAGCTAGTGGCTCTTGGCGAAGAACCATGCCCAGGCTCATCGGTAGCAATGAGTCTTAACCATACTGGTACTTTTTGAGTCACCTCAATAGAAAAGACTGTTTCGGTATCAATTTTTAGGCCGCTACCACCTTCATTGATAAGATACCCTGCCCCTTCAAAAACCTCAGGATGATTTTCTATCATCCAGCCTGCTCCATATAAACCGCCAGCCTCCTCATCTGCGGTTGCAATAAATACTAGGTCTCTATTTAATTTCTTATTCTCTCTGTGCAATCTAATAAAAGATACAAGATGAGAAATGCCAGCTCCCTTCATATCTATAACTCCTCTGCCATAAAGATATCCATCTTTAATCTCAGCAACCATTGGATCAGTTTCCCAATAATCTTTAGAAGCTGGGACAACATCAGTATGCTGAAGAAGAATTAATGCGGGCAGGTCGCCGCCCTTGATTCGCGCCCAAATATTACCTCTGCCAGGCGCACTTTCACCAGTAAAGTATTCAATGCCCTCTCTTTCAAAGATTTTTGCATAAAAATCCACTGCCCTAGATTCATTTCCAGGAGGGTTAATCGTATCAATGCTCACAAATTCTGAAAGTAGATCAATCGGATCAAGGGAGTCGGCAAAAACCGAAATATTTAAGACGAATATAAGGCTTAAAAATATTTTTTTTAACATTAATTTACTCCTTCAACCAAAACTACATGGCGGTTAGATGAATGCAAGGAATGCTTTAGGGCCTCTTGGTATTCTTGTGATTCATAGCAAATTTTAGCTTCATTCATAGAATTAAATTCAACCAAAACAGTTCTTTCGTATGGGCCTCCCTCTAACTCAATTTGATCACCACCTCTTACCAAGAAAATACCTCCATACTTATTGATAGCTGGACCCGCTAACTTAATATATTCATCGTATTCATCTGGATTATGAACATGACATCTAGTAATCCAGTAAGCTTTCATTATGCTTTATATTTTAATCGCATGGCATGCAATATTGGCTCAGTGTAGCCGCTTGGCTGTGCTCTTCCTTGTATTGCTAAATTGCAAGCGGCCTGAAATGCAATGCCATCATAGGATGGTGCCATGGGTTGATAGGTTGGATCACCAGAGTTTTGTTGATCTACAATTATAGCCATGCGTTTCATGGTTTCCATGACTTGATCCTCAGAGCATACAGAATGATGCAACCAGTTGGCTATATGTTGACTGGATATTCTGCAGGTAGCTCTATCCTCCATTAGTCCTATGTTATTAATATCAGGAACCTTTGAGCATCCAACACCTTGATCTACCCATCGAACTACATAACCTAGAATACCTTGAGCATTATTATCTAGTTCCTTTTGCACATCTTCTAAGGACAAAGATTGAGCATCTGACATCACGGGGATGGTTAAAATATCATCAAGACTTGCTTTAGAGCGTTCCAGTAATTTTTCTTGTCGCTCTGATACCAATATTTGATGGTAGTGCATTGCGTGCAGAGTCGCGCCTGTTGGTGAAGGGACCCAAGCACAGTTTGCTCCAGATTCTGGATGCATGGTTTTAGTTTCATACATATTCAGCATCTCGTCAGGCATAGGCCACATGCCTTTGCCTATCTGCGCATTACCTTTAAATCCAGTCTCAAGACCAGAGTCAACATTCCAGTCCTCATAGGCAAGAATCCAAGGCTGCTGTTTCATTTCAGCTTTAGGAATCATAGGACCTGCCTCCATGCTTGTATGAATCTCATCTCCGGTTCTATCTAGAAATCCAGTATTAATAAAAATCACTCTATCCTTAGCTACACGAATGCATTCTTTGAGATTTACCGTGGTTCTTCTTTCTTCATCCATTATTCCAATTTTTGCGGTTAACTGATTTAGATTTAAAGATTTTTCTACTGCTGAAAACAAATCACAAGTAAATTGGACCTCGTCTGGACCATGCATTTTTGGCTTAACTATGTAGATACTCCCAGCCTTAGAGTTTTGAACTTGACTGTTACCGTTTAAATCATGCATCGCAATGCAGATAGTGAACATTGCATCCAAGATACCCTCTGGAACTTCGTCACCATTTTGATCAAGGATTGCAGGGTTAGTCATTAGATGTCCAACATTCCTAACTAACATCAGACTTCTTCCTGAGAGCTGAAGATTGGATCCATCTGGTGCAATATAATTTCTATCTGGGTTAAGGGATCTAGTCATTTCAGCTCCCCCTTTAATAAAAGTTTCCTTTAAATCACCTTTCATTAGGCCTAGCCAATTTCTGTATACAGCGACCTTATCCTCTCCATCAACAGCTGCAACTGAGTCTTCACAATCTTGAATAGTGGTGATTGCCGACTCCAGCAATACATCTTTTATGCTTGCAGGGTCAGTAGCTCCAACAGAGTGCTCAGGATCAATCTGAATTTCAGCATGGAGACCATTGTTTTTTAATAAAACTCCAGAAGGTTGTTCTGCTGAGCCTTGATAACCTTGAAACTGATCATTATCAAGAAGATTTGTAGTCTCTCCGTTTAAAAGACTAATTTCTAGAAGGCCATTTTTAACAATAAAGGACTTAACATCTGCATAGCTTGCATTATTAATTGCAAAATTCTTATCTAAAAATTTCTTTGCAAACTCAATAACTTTATCTCCACGCACAGGATTATAGGCGCCAGCTCTTGAAGCGCCATTTTCCTCTGAAATCATATCTGTGCCATACAGGGCGTCATAAAGACTTCCCCATCTTGCATTAGCAGCATTTAAAGCAAATCTAGCATTCATGACTGGAACAACCAATTGAGGTCCAGCAATAGATGCAATTTCTGGATCTACATTCTCAGTTGTAATTTTAAAATCCCCACCTTCTTCTAAAAGATATCCAATTTCTCTTAAAAAATTTTTATAAATATCTAAGTTTTTTTCTTGTCCTGGATTAGCTAAATGCCAGGCATCTAATTGCTCCTGCATTGACTCTCTTTCACCAAGCAATGTTTTATTTTTGGGGCTAAATTCATTAATAATTTTCTCTAAACTTATCCAAAAATGCTCTTCAGATAAATCTAATCCTGGTAAAACTTCTGATCTAAGAAATGATTCAAGATCTGTTGAAACTGATAAGGATCCTTTTTTTATGTATTGGTCTGCCACTTTTGCTCGCTTATGTAATAAAAATAAAGATATAGTCTAACAAATAAAAATGAGGGGCTAGAGGAAATTATTGTAATTAAATAAATAATTTTGACACTGCTTCATAACAGATTAGAATTCATAAAAATGCGTCAAAATAAAATATTACTTTTAAGCTTATTTATCTTTGTAATAAGCTCATGTGGAGGTGGAGGGTCACCAGCTGCAACTCCCCAACAAAACTCAACAACTCCTTCTCCGGCCCCAGCTCCCGTACCCTCTCCAACTTCAGTTACAAGCAATCTTATTGCTCAGGCTAAGGGAACAATTAATGGTGAGATGAGCTATAAAGAGATTGATAGAAAGTTTATTTTATATGTTCCTTCAAGCTATGACAGTTCTATAAAACAACCTTTGGTATTTAACTTTCATGGTTATGGCAGCAATGCCAGCGAGCAAATGGCATATGGAGATATGCGATCTCAAGCCGATGCCAATGGTTTTATCTTGGTTCATCCAGAAGCTTTAGATGATATTTATGGAAGTAGCTATTGGAACATTAAAGGCTGGTCACAAAGCGTACATGATGATGTCAAATTTACTGAAAATCTTATTAATTTATTGATGGATAAATACTCTATTAATGCAGAGAGAATTTACTCAACTGGAATGTCAAATGGAGGTTTTTTTAGTTTTCATCTAGCATGTAATTTGAATGCAAGTTTTGCTGCTGTCGCCTCTGTTACTGGCTCGATGACATACAGCACGTTCGATAACTGCAATCCAAGAAAACCTACTCCAGTGATGCAGATTCATGGCTCGCTTGATGTCACCGTTCCCTACAAGGGGTCAGACACAAGAAACATGAAGCCAATTATGGATGTTATGGAGTATTGGAAAATAAACAATGAATGTGATGATTACCTGTTATCACTTCCCGGCATTCTCCCCGGCACAACATCTTGGACAGAAACTTATCAGTATTTAAATTGTTTAAATGGTACTGAGAATATTCATTTGTATGTTCAAGGAGCCGGTCATATTTGGCCAGGTTCAATATATGCAAGTATAAGAGAGCCAGATTCTAGTAAAAGAATCTGGGACTTCTTTTCAAAGTATGACATAAATGGTGTCATACAATAAAAAGCCTCGAATATCGAGGCTTTTTAAGTTGGGGAAAATATTCTAGAAATTATAAGTCCATCTAACACCATAGGTTGCTTGTTCTCTAGCCCAAATACTTTTATTAAACCCTAATGGAGCTGTGGCTTCACCAATGTGCATAATGTTCTGCTCATCAGTTATATTTTGACCGTATATATCAATACGCCATTTTGGATCATCAATGGATGGGGTGATAGAAATCATGGCATTGTATTCAGTCCATGAAGGAACTTTATCCCACTCTAGATCAAACAAAGTTGTGTAACGCTCATCTTGCTTGTAAGCATCTAATCTGAAGTTAACATTGTAGTTTTCTGTCGTCATGGTGTACTGAACACCTACATTCATTGATAATTCAGGATGTGTTAATGAATTACCTCCAATATCTGAGAGCAAACCATCTTTTATAGCATCAGCTGGGTTACAGCCCAATATTGAACAGGCTGTGCTCACCATATATTGAGCATACAGATCTCTTGAGGCCGTAAGTGATGGTAAATGACCAGGTGTTACATTTGGCAAGAAACTAACCGGCGTTGGTTGTCCAGTTACTCTGTCTCCATGAAATTCTGCTGGAACTATAAGGGCTTGAAGGGGACCCCAAAGCCCACCCTGCCACATATTCCAGATAACTGTAGCAACATCTTTTCTGACAACAAAAACTTCTCCGTCTGCAGCATTTTTCATTAAGTGCCAGTTACCACAACCTGTTGTAAGACAGAGATCAGCATTTGCAGGGTTCATAATCATTTCGCCACTTGCAATTTCTGATTCTTCCCAAGCAATGCCCATATTAAACTGCCATTCAGGAGCATTAATAGGCACCCAAATGAATTCACTTTCAAAGCCCATCATGTCAACATCAATACCTTCGTTCACACGAGTTTTATTTTGAATTTTTGTGACTTGATAGTCTTCAGCATCATACATGTATGCCGCAGCATTCCATCGCATTCCTTGAGCTGGGAAGTCAGCTTTAAAGCCAACCTCAAAAGCAGTAAGTTCAGTTGATGGGAATACTTGAGGTGTATCTGGATATTTTGCAGGATCTAATGCAGGGTTAAAACCGCCTCCTTTAAATCCTTTAGAAATTGAGCCATAGACAAGCGTGTTGTCATTTAACACATAGTCGACAACAAAGCGTCCAGTGTTATTTGCATATTCTGTCTCAGGATCCCCTGGAGTGCCTGATGCATACCAGGACTGCCCAAAAGCTGGGATGGATTGACCTGGCAATGCGGCAAAACCATTGCCCTGACTGCCAAAACCTACAACACTCAAGAAAGGCGACCTACCATACTGCTCTTTATAATCTTCAGTTCTTCTTAGGCCTAAAGTATATTTAATTCTATCATTCGGTTGATAGTAAACCTCTCCAAAGACAGCTGAACTTCTTGATGCCGCCATACTGGATGTTCTATACAAAGGTGCATAAAGTTGGACAAAGCCCTGAGGAAGACCACCAGTTAAAACTCCTGGAGGAAATAAAGCTAAGGCATCAAGACCATTTGCTGCAATATCATAAACACTTTTTCCTGAAGCTTCAGTATGAATTGCGCCCAATAAATAATTCCAATTTCCATCTAAGTTTGATTGAAATCTTATTTCTGTTACTTCGTTTTCGCTATCAGGGTTGTACTGACGATCAAACCCATCTGGGTAATTCATAGTATCTGTTAAACAGCCACCATATGAGCCAAGGGTTCCATCATCAAGATTACAGTTTGGACCATAACCTGTCATGGGCACATACCCGCCAGGAAAATATGGATTGTCCTTAAATCTTAAACGATCATACTCTTCGGATTCATAAACCCCTGTTCGGTCATACAGTCTATCTTTTCTAGAATGTGACAATGTCATATCCCAATTATCATTAATTGTGTGGTTAATAATTAACTGAGTAATATCTTGATCAACAATGTATCTTGGATTACCTCTATTATTTGATTGCCAAAAACCCTTTGGTGCACCTGACATATCAGTCACTGGCGTGTAATCTAAGATGCCGGTTAAGATAGCAAGATTTTCCACAAAAGTTGCCATGGGATGAGTTAACTCATG
>JAQWJG010000027.1 GCA_029248485.1 SAR86 cluster bacterium
CCTTTTTTAAAAATAATGCTTAGCTCAACACTATTTAGGTTAAGCTCATCTCTGAATGAGTTAATTAGATATCGCTTATAATTCGATGGAATTTTGCTGGAAAAGTTTGAATGAATTATGAATTTTGTTGGATGAATTCCTCCAAAATGGATATATCTCATTTTAATTTGCCGACCTGCAATACTCGGTGTATTAGTTGAGTTCGTAAACTTTAAAAGGAGCTTGTTCAACTTACCTGTAGAGAATTTAGTTTTTGCTAATTCATTAACCTTGGCGAGGGTATCAAATAGTTTTTTAAACCCGCGTTTTTGAAGTGCTGAAATTTCAACTAAAATTAAATCATTTAAAGCTGAGTTTTGGAATTTTTTAGTTTCTTTGAGGTCGAGCAAGTGGACTGCGGAAAGCTCATCGATTTTATTTAATGCAATCACAACTGGCTTTCCATAACCCCTTATCAAATTCAAGATTCTTAGATCTTGATCAACTATTCCATCAGATGCATCAATGATCATTAAAACAATATCCGATTCATCCACGGCATGCATTGCTCTTACATAAGAGAAATACTCTACTGCATGACTTTGTTTATATCTCTTTCTAATTCCTGCTGTATCAATGAAAATAAAATTCTCATCATCAAAAGTAAATGGGACATGTATAGAATCTATAGTTGTGCCAGGAACATCCGAAACAATTAGGCGATCTTGTTTTGTAAATTGATTAATAAATGTCGATTTGCCTGCATTTGGCCTCCCAATGACAGCTATTCTTGTTCCTTTTAGATCTTCTTTGACATTAGTGTTTGATAATTCGCCAAATTGTTGGGAGATAAAAGTTTGTAATTCTTTAATGCCGCGAGAATGCTCTGCACTAATTTCAAGTATGTCTCCAGAGCCAAGCTTTAAAAGATCTCCCTTTGCATTTGATCTTTTTTTTATATCAATCTTATTCAAGACAACAAAAAATTTCTTGTTCATTTTTCTTATAGATTGATATAGGTCTATATCATCTGCAGTCAACTCTTCAGAGCCATCAATTAAAAGTAATATAAGATCTGAATCTTCCGCAGCTATAAGTGCCTGCTCAGTAATTGCTGCGCTAAATTCTGTAATTTCAGATCCAACTCCTCCAGTATCAATGACTAAATATTGTTGATCCTTAATCGAGGCATAACCAAAATTCCTATCTTTTGTAAGTCCAGAAAAATCAGAAACAATTGCATTTCTAGATTTTGTAAGCTTATTAAATAGAGAAGATTTCCCTACATTGGGTCGGCCAAGAATTGCAATTGAATTTAACATTTTGAAAAGGCATATTAGAGCTTGATTGCAGCTACATTAGATTCCTGGTCAATAACATATGCAAACTCTCTAAAAGTAAAAATACTCATTATCGGATTACTGGATATTTTTTTTCTTCCAACGGTGATTCCAGTCATTGGATTAATTGCATGAACATATCCATCCAAATCTCCAACTAATAACAAATTTTTATATGCTACTCCGCTTGATAATTGTCTTCTTAAATACTCTTCTGAGGTCCAAGAGGGGGCTAAATTAGCTAGAGAAAATGACAGAATTGACCCATTATCTTGTATTGCCATAATCATATTATTGGCCACAACAGGAGAATAAAATGACGAAGACTTTGCATTCCATACTGGTCTCTTTTGAGCTATATCAAATGCTGTTAAATTACCTTGATAATTGGTAGCAAAAATTAATTGCTTGGCTAAAACTGGAGCTGAATCAGCATCTATTAGATTCTCAAGCTCAGACGAGCCCTCAACAAAAGAAATAGGTGCATCCCAAAGAAAAAAGCCTGTTTCTAGTTGGAATGCCCCCATGCGCCCATTATCAAAAGTAGAGAAAACAATACCATTTTCAATGATTGATTCGCCTGTTCCTCGAACAGTCAAAGCAGGCAATTGAGATCTAAAAGACCATTTTTTATCACCTGATAAAGCATCCAATGCAACCAATTCACCCACAGAATTTTTTACAAGAATTAATGAAGCACTAACAACTGCATTAGATAAAACCTCTCCGCCTATATTTTTTTCCCAAATAATATCTTGAGTCTCTGAGTCAATGGCAATTACAAAACCATTAACATCAGAAACAATTAATTTACCAAAACCTGTAGCTACACCTGCAGCTAATTCACGATCGAGATTAATTTTCCAATTCTCTTTTCCAGAGACAGGATTGATTGAAAAAATATATCCTTCTGGTTCAGCAATTAACATATTACCTGAATAAAACGAAGGCTTGAAAGAACCTAAGCTATTTTCTCCTTTGAGAGATTTTTTCCATTCTACAGATATTGGATAATCATTCTTAAAAGATTGAAGAGCGGCTGGTTCAACCTCTTCAACATCTGAATCATCTGACCAAAAAGCTAAGGTCGAGCATGAAGAGATAAGTATCAAAACAATACTGAGAAATATATTATTTTTCATTGGTACTAGTTTGTAATTTTATTAATCTTCATCTGTAAAAGAGATTTTTGAGATTCATTCTGTGAATTCTCAAGAGCTAATGAATATTGATCTAAGGCTAAGTCTTTTTTTTCAAGTCCAGCTAAGGCATCTCCCTTAACCTCGTAAACAAGTGGGTGCTCCGATTCAGAATTAAATGATTCTAAAACAGCAAGAGCGCTAGAATAGTTTTGCTTGCTAAGTTCAATTCTAGCAATATTTATTTTTGCAATTGAATTCAACATATCATTTCCAAAAAACCCTGATGTTGCATCTAAAAGTTGCTGAAAGTCTACCAAAGCTGCATCGAGATCACCTTCTCTGGCAAAAGATGAGCCTCTTATCATCCTTGCAAGCTGGGCATAACCAGTATTAGAGTATTTTTCTTGGAGCTTATCAAAATTCTCTTTGTTGTCTGATGTGCTTGCTGAATCATTGGCAAGACCAACAAACCAGGCATCATAAATCTCGCCTGCTTTTAAGTTCTGCGAACTGCTATACGACTTATAACTAACAGAGGAAATTAGAATAAATGTGAGAAGCAAGAAACCTATCAAAAGTAAATTTTTATGATCCTTAAAGAAATTTATAAATGCTGAAAATCTCTCTTCATCTGAACTGTACTCTGCCATGATCTCTCCTAAAGATTAGTATATTTGTCTATGACTTCTTCTGAGCTAAGAAGTTCTTGCTCACCACCTTCGCTAAGGTCTTTCCATATTACTTGATTGTTTTTTAACTCATCTTCTCCAATAATGATTGCGTAACTGCAATTGTTTTTATTGGCTCGTCTGAGCTGAGATTTTAAACTTCCCTCACTTAAAAATGTATCAAGAATAATGCCACTGTTTGCACTTCTTAAATCATCGGCTATTTTATATGTTTTTTTATCAATCTGCTCTCCAGTGATTATAAATCCAACTTTTAATGCTTGTTTATTGCTTTCAGCGCTTAGAAGCTCAACTATTCTTTCAACGCCAATAGCAAAACCTATGGCATGCATATCTTTGCCACCCAATTGACCGGAAAGATTGTCATATCTTCCTCCCCCAAGAAAGGCATCTTGTGCTCCAAGCTCTTGTGAAACCGTTTCAAATACAATGCCTGTGTAATAATCCAAACCCCTCACTAATGATTGATCAATCTGGATATCGCAATAGTTGCTGTATGCATCTACAAGATTTTGCAAGAAACCCTTAGACTCACTTGAAATAAAATCTTGGAATTTGGGACCTGCCTCTAACAATGCCTGAGTAGATTTTTCCTTAGAATCTAAAACTCTCAAAGGATTAGATTCTAATCTTGCTTGATCTTTTTCATGCAGTTCACTTATGTGTGGCTTCAAAAAACTCACTAGCGACTCACAAAAACTTTCCTTAGCATCTGCATCACCAAGGTGATTGATTTTAATTGTATAGTCTGAAATTCCAATTAATTTATTAATCTGTAAAACCATGCTGATTAATTCATATTCAGAAATACCTTCCTCGAATCCAAGATACTCAACCCCCACTTGATGAAACTGTCTAAATCTACCTTTTTGCGGCCTCTCATATCTAAACATTGGCCCTTGGTACCATAATTTATGTTTTTCCTGTTCTTGTTTTTTCTGAATAATTGCTCTGATCACACTGGCTGAGCCCTCTGGTCTGAGACTGATGCTATCCTCATTTCGATCTAAAAATGAATAAAGCTCTTTGTTAACAATATCAGATGAATTGCCTACTGATCTTGAAAAAAGTTCTGAAGACTCTAGTAATGGAGTACGAATTTCATGCGTACCAAAACAATGAAAAATTTCTGAAAGCTTTGATTCAAATGTATGCCATTTCTCTAAATCTTCAGGAAATAAATCAGGCATGCCTCTTAATGATTGAATCTTCACTTTTTTAACCTTTTGCAATTATGTCTATAGAGCTTTTCTTTTGCAGCTCTTCTTTTACTTGCTCTTCTATTGTATCAACAAGTTTCTCATTAGAGACTTTTTTTGAAGGAGTGCCGTTCACATAAAGCAAATTACTAGGACCTCCAGTTAGGCCGACATCAGCTGCCTTGGATTCACCTGGACCATTAACATAGCAACCAATGATAGCCACTTCCAGATCCTCAGCAATTCCCTCAAATCTTGCTTCAAGCTCATTAACTACCTCTATCACATTGAAATTCTGTCTAGAGCAACTTGGGCATGCAACTATTCTAATGCCTCGACTTCTTAGATTCAGGCTTTTTAAAATATCCCATCCAATCTTAACTTCATCTACGGGATCAGATGCAAGCGAAACCCTAATCGTGTCGCCAATGCCCTCAGATAAAAGCATGCCTAGACCGATAGATGACTTGACTGAGCCCGCTCTGTAACTACCAGACTCTGTAATACCAAGATGCAATGGCTGATCTAACAATTTAGAAAACTTCCTATAACTTTCAACAGTCATTTGAATATTTGAGGCTTTAAGGCTTAGTTTAAAGTTTGAAAAGTTATATCTATGTAATATATCTACATGCCTAAGAGCTGATTCTACTAAGGCATCAGAATTAGGTTCTCCATATTTTTTTTGCAGATCTTTCTCAAGTGAACCAGCATTCACGCCAACTCTTATTGGAATATTGTTATCTTTTGCAGCTTGAATAATTTCTTGGACTTTATTTTCTTTTCCTATGTTACCTGGATTAATTCTTAGACAATCAGCAGAATCGGCAACAAGCAAAGCAATTTTATAATCAAAATGAATATCTGCGACAAGGGGCACTGAGACTGAATTTTTAATTTTTTTAAATGCTTTTGCACAGTCTTCATCAGGAACTGATACTCTAACAATATCAGCTCCAGCTGCCTTTAATTCTTCAATTTGACCCACTGTAGCTTGAATGTCTGCAGTATTTGTATTGGTCATAGATTGAATAGAAATAGGATGGTTGCCGCCTACGCCAACGCTTCCTACAAATATAGGCTTGGTCTTTTTTCTTTCTATCCAGGAATTATTCATGCTTCTGGTTCCGATGAGTCAACATTAACATCAAGTTGAAGTGAATCAAGTTTATCTTGTATAAAAAAATTATTGATTTCATCATGCAGTATATTGATATCTTGAGAAACGACTTCCTTCATTTTTAGTTCAGCTGCTAAAGGTTGAATAACATTTTCTTTTGATTGAGTTTCAGGGAGCTTCTCAAGATCATTGCTACCATTGAAGATAAAAAATATTAAGAGCAAAAGAAAGAAACATATGAAAAAAATGTAAATCATGTGTTTTTTTAAAAATGATGGGGCAGGCAAATCAGATTGAAGCTCTTTATCTGCTGCAGCAACTACATCAGCATTATAAATATCAAAAAAATTAATCTCTAAATTAAGAAATTTCGCATATTTTTTAAAATACTGGACAGCAAATATTCTCGATGGAAAAACTGCATAATCACCTGACTCAATAGCTTTAATATATCCAATACTAATCAAAGTTTGATGTGCAACCTCTTCAACAGTCATTGAGCGAAGTATCCGAGCATTTTTAAATGCCTTGCCAACCTTACCTGTATGTGCAGATTTCAGACTCATGAGGTATTAATTAAATTAATTGCTCTTATTTTATTTTTTCCTTTAATGCTTTTTGTTAACTTGCCTACAAGCTGACCACATGCACCATCTATTGCATCTCCTCTTGTAATTCTGAGGGTTGTAATAAGACCTTTTTTAATGAGAAGATCTTTAAATTTATAAATAGCACTTTCTTGAGATCTAGAATAATGACAACCATCAAATGGATTAAAGGGTATGAGATTTATTTTGCAAGATAGTCCATTTAAAATCTTGGCTAAATCTTTGGCATGATCCAAAGAATCATTTACGCCATCTATTAAGATGTATTCAATTGTTATTGTTTTTCGCTTGCTCTGGGTTCTCAGATAATTCTTACAAGCATCTAATAGCTCTTCTAATGGATATTTTTTATTAATAGGAACTATTTCATCTCTTAGGATGTTATTGGCAGCATGTAAAGAAATTGCTAACGAGACATCAGTTTTATCAGCAAGTTTATTTATTTCTGGCACTATCCCTGAAGTGCTTAAGGTGATTCTTCTTTTTGAAAGTCCATATGCATTTTGATGCTGCATTAAGCCAATGGAAGTCATTACTGGCTTAACATTTAAAAGGGGTTCACCCATTCCCATAAATACAACATTTGATATCGGAGGACTAGATTTATCATAAAAATTAGCGAGCCATAGCTGACCTATAATTTCGGCATCAGATAAATTTCTTTCAAAGCCCTGCGCTCCTGTTGCACAAAAAGTGCACTGCAGTGCGCACCCTGCCTGAGATGATATGCAAAGAGTTAATCTTTTCTTTTCTGGGATCTTAACCATCTCAATCATTGAGCCTGAGTCTAATTTAATTAGATATTTTTTTGTTCCCTCTGGAGATAATAAGCACTCTTCTACCTTAGGGGGTTTGACCTCGGCAATTTCAGAAAGTTGATTTCTTAATTGAAGACTGAAATCAGTCATTTCCATAAAATCAGTTATCCCTCGTTGATGAATCCATTTCATCAATTGAAGAGCTCTAAAACTTGGTTGCTGTATTGACTGAAAAAAATCTACTAATGACTCATGTGAGAATCCAAGTAGATTTATTTTTTCTTTATGCACTCAATTAAAAGATTTCGTTATCGTCAAAAAAATAAGAGATTTCTCTTGCTGCACTATCAGTTGAGTCAGATCCATGCACAGCATTAGCATCAATTGTTTCTGCAAAGTCTGCTCTAATAGTACCAGGATCTGCTTCACTTGGATTGGTTGCACCCATTAACTCTCTATTTTTTAAAACAGCGTTATCTCCCTCAAGAACCTGAACAAAAACAGGAGCTGAAGTCATGTATTCAACGAGATTAGGGAAAAAGGGTCTTCCCTCATGTTCAGCATAAAAACCTGCAGCTTTTGCTTTATCCATATGTATTAATTTACCTGCAATCACCTTCAGGCCATTTTCTTCAAATCTATCTATTATTTTTCCTATAATATTTTTTGATGTTGCGTCAGGCTTAATAATTGAAAGTGTTCGTTGTATTGTCATAAGGTTACTCCTAAATTTGCGACATTATAGGTGACTTAGTCTAATTCATCCATCCATGCCATCTGGATTGCTTCAAGAATCTTCTCATTAGAATTTTTTGGATCATCCTCAAAATTCTTTAAGCTACAAATCTTTTGATGTAAGTCTGGAAAACTTATCCACTGAGGATCAATCTCGGGATAAGCTTCGCTAAGATCTATTGCGATTTCTAAAATATCTGACCATCCTATCTTCATTAATGATCCTCTGAAACTTGATTAATAGTGTATTTTGGTAATTCGACTGTAAAATTTCCGCTTTCTGGAATAGTTTGGCAGCTTAAACGAGAGTTTGGCTCAAGTCCCCATGCCTTATCAAGTAGATCTTCCTCATCTTCAGATGCCTCATTAAGATTAGTAAACCCATCTCGAACAATGATATGACATGTAGTACATGCACAAGACATTTCACATGCGTGTTCAATTTTAATGCCTGATCTCAAGGCAGCCTCGCAGATAGACTCATCTTTTAGAGTTTCAAATTCAGCCCCATCAGGACATAACTCAAAGTGAGGTAATAACTTTATGAGCGCCATTTAGATAGTGAAACTTTCGCCGCATCCGCATACGGCTTTAGCATTTGGATTGTGAAATTTAATTCCTTGATTGAGGCCATCCTCAGAATAATCCACCAAACTTCCTTTAAGGTAACTTAAGCTTTCTTTATCAACATAGATTTTGCACTCGCCTTCATTAAAAATGATATCGTTTGGGTTATCTAATTTCGTTTCTACAAAGTCAAAAAAGTATTCAAAGCCCGAGCATCCAGCTTTTCTTACACCAATTCTCACTCCATCACTTTTGGCATTACTCTTCAGACTGGAGGTAAAATGCAAAATAGCCTTTTCAGAAAATTTGAGCTCTTTTGGAGAGAATTTATCCATGATTCATTATTGCTTTTGTTCGTAGTCTTCTATCGCTTGTTTTATAGAATCTTCAGCCAAAACTGAGCAGTGAATTTTGATAGGAGGTAGCTCTAGAGCTTCAACAATATCAATATTTTTAATTTCTTTAGCTTCCTCTAAAGTTTTCCCAATTAACATCTCAACTAATTCACTTGAAGACGCAATCGCGGAACCGCAGCCATAAGTCTTGAACTTCACATCCTTAATAACATGGGTATTACCTTGACTTTCACATTTGATCTGAAGTTTCATCACATCACCACATGCTGGAGCTCCTACCATTCCAGTGCCTACATTCATCTCTTTTGGATCAAATCTTCCAACATTATATTTTGCGGGCTCATTGATAGTATTTTCAAATTTGTCTACGACTTTTTTGCTATATGCCATAAATACCTCCTAGTATTTAATGAGTTTGCCAATCTACTGTATCAAGATCAATTCCATCTAAATACATTTCCCATAATGGAGATAGCTCTCTAAGCCTATCAACAGCATGGTTGATTAAAGTTAATGTATATTCCACTTCTTGCTCAGTAGTAAATCTTCCAAAAGAAAATCGAATAGAACTCGATGCAAGTTCATCTTTTCTTCCAAGCGCTCTTAACACATAGGATGGCTCTAAACTGGCAGATGTACAAGCTGACCCTGAGGAAACAGCTATATCTTTTAAAGCCATTATTAACGATTCTCCTTCAACATAAGCAAAGCTAATATTCAAAATATTGCAAACTTTATTATGCACATCACCATTCACATATATCTCTTCAATTTTTGAGAGAGATTCATAAAACTTATCATGAAGGGATTTAATTCTTTGCTTGTCATCATCCATTTCTTCTTTTGCAATTCTAAAAGCTTCACCCATTCCAACAATCTGATGAGTTGGAAGTGTTCCGGATCTCATTCCTCGCTCATGGCCACCTCCATGAATTTGAGCTTCAATTCTGACTCGAGGCTTTCTTCTGACAAACAATGCCCCTATTCCTTTAGGTCCATATGTTTTATGCGCAGAAAATGACATCAAATCAACTGGAAGAGAGCTTAAGTCAATTGCAACCTTTCCAGTGCTTTGAGCTGCATCTACATGAAAAAATATACCTTTTTCACGTGCAATCTTTCCAATGCCATCAAGATCATTGATAGTGCCCAACTCGTTATTAATATGCATGATTGAAATAAGAACTGTATCCTCTCTAATAGCATTTAAAACTGCTTCAGGTGTTATTAAACCGCCTTCATTAGGTTCAAGGTATGTAACTTCAAAACCATCTCTTTCTAATTGCCTGCATGGGTCAAGGACTGCTTTATGCTCTATTTTGGAAGTAATAATATGCTTTCCATTCTTTTGATAAAAATTAGCAATGCCTTTTATTGCAAGATTGTCTGCCTCAGTTGCTCCTGAAGTCCAAACTATTTCTCTGGGATCACAGTTAACTAAATTTGCTACATGAGATCTTGCCTCTTCAACTGCCTCTTCAGCTTTCCAACCAAACTTGTGAGATCGAGAAGCCGGATTCCCAAAATTTCCATCCATGGTTAAGTGATCTGATATTTTTTTTGCAACTCTAGGATCTACTGGTGTAGTGGATGCATAATCCATGTATATTGGTAAGTTAATATCGTTGCTCATTATTTAATTTCCTTGAGAATTATATGGGGATCTTTGGGCTTATCTACAAGATCGGTAATAGAAATATCACTTAAAAATTCATCAACTACATTATTTAAATCATCCCAAAGTTTATGCGAATTACATTGTTGACCTGAATGACAAGAAGATGTGCCCGCGCATTTTGTTGCATCTAAGTTCTCTTCAACGGCATCCATAATATTTTTAATGCTGATGTTCTTCGGATGGGAGGCATATACATACCCACCATTTCTACCACGAACACTTTTTACAATGCCTGCAATTCTTAGTTTTCTAAATAATTGCTCTAAATAAGTTAAATCTATGCCTTGTCTAGCTGCAATATCCTTTAAGGTAACTGGGTTCTCATAATTAGAAAGGTACTCTAAATCAGCTAAAGCATTAACAGCATAACGGCTTTTAGTTGTGAAATTCATGCAGGTATTATCAATACCTGACTGTTTTAGTCAAGTTTTATTTGCATCCCAAGACGCTCACCTACCTCTCCGTAAGTCTCGATAACATTTCCTAGATCTTGGCGAAATCTGTCTTTATCCATTTTTGTTAATGTGTCTTTGTCCCACAAACGACAACCATCTGGGGTGAATTCATCAGCGAGTAGCATCTTGCCTTGGAATTTTCCGAACTCTAATTTGTAATCCACTAAAATCAAATTAGCTTCCATGAAAAATTCAACTAAAATATCATTGATTTTAAGAGTCAAATCTCTCATGGCATCTGCATCTTTCTGCGTTGCCCAACCAAAAGATTCAATGTGATGATCGTTAATCAAGGGATCTCCCAAATCATCGTCTTTTAAAAAGAACTCAAACAATGGGGGATCTAAGATCAACCCATCTTCAATTCCTAGTCTTTTGCAAAGTGAGCCAGTAGCTCTATTTCTAACAACACATTCAATTGGAAACATTTCTAATTTATAAACTAGAGATTCGTGGTTCGAGAGCAGCTTAATAAAATGAGTCTCGATACCTTTTGATGCTAAAAACTCCATTACAAAAGCATTGAATTGATTGTTAACCTTGCCTTTATTGTCTAGAGCCTCCATTTTTTTCCCATCAAAAGCAGAAGTATCATCTCTGAACTCCATGATTAATTGATCGGGTTCTTTGGTGGTGTACAAAGATTTAGCTTTACCAGTTGTGATTTGTGATATTTTTTCCATAAGCCTTTAACTTAACAGTTCATTTATTTTAGATAAAAGAGCATCGGCCTCTTCTTTGCTTCCTTCAAGTGACTCAACAATAATATTAGTTTTATCATTTTTTGATTCAAGCAATATTCTAAATTCAGCTGATTCTCCAAGCAAGAGTGAATCATTAATTTCCTCATCATTGAAGTTTAAAAATGAAAACCAGCTTCTGCTATCAGATTCAACTGAATAACTTACTAAGAAAATTCCATTATCCCTATCAATATCATTAGAGGTAATATTTCCTGCCTCTAAGGCCCTACTGACAGCTGACCATGCTCTATCAAAGCCAAGATTCAACTCAATAATAGTTTGGTCATTAACATTGAAGATTTTTGCTTTCTTTCTGTCGTTTAAGTTCTGAGCTGCAAGTGAAGTTCCAGAAAATGAAGAGGCAGAACTAGCAAAAAATTGCACTATTTTTTCTAATTCCTTTTGAATAAACTCAGGATCCTGTTTCGCTAGCACCTCTTCATCTGAATTATATGAAGATAAGAAAATCTCTGTTGAAGCCTCCTTGATTCCATGTTCAATAGTAATTTTAAGGTTTAGGGAATCAGAATATTGGATATGCATAATGCCAGCATCGGGATCTGCATCCAGTATCAACATTGAAGATGCTTCAAAATAATTTTTAGTAATTGGCCATGAAGTTGAGGGCAAGGTTTCTACATAAACCCACATCAACTCACCCAGCCTTCTTAGCTGGACCTCATTAGACTCTCCTGAAGAAAATATTTGCCTTGGCGCAGGTATATCTTGAACTTCTGCGGCAGGAATACCATCACTAATCGGAGGATAATGATCATCTTTATTAATAGCTACATCTGCTGATGGTAATTTCAAATCAGGAGAAAGCTTTTCATCAAAAAATTTATCTTTTGTTTCAGGAAACATCCCATCAGGTCCAGAAATGTATGAACAAGAGGAAATTACTACAAGTAAAAATAAAAAAGAAGAGTGTTTTAGATGTTTCATATTAACTTTAATTTTATCATCTCATTGGTAGTTTGCTCATGAAAAACTTCATTAAAAGGAACCAAAGGAAGTCTAATTCCAGATTGGATTTTTTCCATTTTATAAAGCATCCACTTTACAGGGATTGGATTAGATTCAATAAACAAAAGTTCATATAATTTTTTAAATATAGCATCTAGGTCCCTTGCATCATCATATTGTTTAGATAGATTGAAAGAACAAATCCGAGAAATATCCTTTGGAATAACATTTGCAGCTACAGAAATCACCCCATCGCCTCCATGCGCCATAAAAGAACTAAACGAAGGATCATCACCTGAAAGAACTGAAAATTTTTTTTGATCAATAATAGTTTGAGATATTTTTAAAAGCTCTGTTAACCTTTCCGGGCTATCTAAAGCCTCTTTAATGCCAACAATATTTTGATGGTTAGCAAGCTTACTTACTGTTTCCGGCCTAAGATCACATGCTGTGCGTGAAGGAACATTGTAGAGTATCTGAGGAATATCTGCTGAGTCTGCAATTTTAATAAAATGCTGAAATAAGCCCTCTTGATTTGGTTTATTGTAGTAGGGAGTAACAATAAGGGCATAATCTGCTCCAAGCTCTGAGGCTGTTTGTGTTAGCTCAATGGCCTCTTGTGTTGAATTACCTCCGGTGCCTGCAATTACTGGAACTCTTCTATCAACAAAATCTATAGTTTTTTCAATAATTTCAAGATGCTCTGCAACACTAACAGTTGCAGACTCCCCTGTTGTTCCAACAGAGACAATCCCATTAGTTCCAGACTCTATATGCCACTCTATCAAAGCTTCAAGAGCATGAAAATCCAGGTCTCCACCTGGAGACATTGGTGTAACTAGAGCTACGAAACTACCTTGTAGGGGTTGCATCATGAATGTTTTCAGTAAAAAATGAAACTATACACTTTTTTTGAGGAAATAATGGCTAAAAATTTAGAAGGAAAGAATTGCCCAAAGTTTAAAGCTAATGCAACAAGCGAACAGTTTGTTTCAAATGAAACTTATAAGAATAAAAATTTAGTAATATATTTTTACCCAAAAGACTCGACTCCTGGATGCACTACTGAAGGCCAAGAATTTAGAGATAGCTATAAAAAATTTAAAAAATTAAATACTGAGATTTTGGGTGTCTCCAGAGAATCAATCAAGTCTCATGAAAACTTTAAGTCAAAACAAAATTTTCCATTTGAGCTCTTATCTGATCCTGATGAAAAGGTATGCAAAGCTTTTGATGTGATGAAACTGAAATCAATGTATGGCAGAGAATACATGGGAGTCGATCGAAGCACATTTCTGATTAATTCTAAAGGTAAAGTAGTCAAAGAGTGGAGATCGGTAAAAGTTAAAGGGCATGTGCAAGAAGTTCTTGACGTAACAAAGGAATTAGCTGGATAGATTTAGTTAGCCAAATTTTCTGGCCATGAATTCCATATAGCTTTAATCAATGTAGCTATGGGTATAGCAAAAAATACACCCCAAAAACCAAACATCCCACCAAATACAAAAACTGCTAGCATAATAACGACAGGATGAAGTTTAACTGCATCTGAAAATAGAATAGGAACTAATAGATACCCATCGAGAATTTGTAAAACCAAATAAGCTCCCATTAAAAGCCAGAAATCGAAGCTAAGACCAAACTGAAGCAAGCCCACTGCAGCAACTGGCAAAGTTACTATAAAAGCACCTAAAAAAGGAATCAAAACTGAAAATCCTACTAAGACTGATAACAAGGCTATGTACTCCAAACCAAAATACATAAAAATGATAGCTGCTGCTGATCCCACAATTACAATTTCTATTGCTTTTCCTCTTGCGTAATTGCTTAGCTGCCCATCCATTTCAACCCAAACTTTTTTAAGCATCGCCCTCTCCCTAGGTAAGATGTTTAAAAAGTCAGAAATAATTGACTCTCTGTCAAATAAAAAAAAGAAAACAAGAATTGGTAATAGAATTAAATTAATAGCAATAGTAACTGTATTTTGAATGCCTGCAATCGAAGCTTTTAAAAAATCCTGAGAAATTGCAGTAATCTGACCAGAGAGACTTTGTAAAAATGCAGTGATTTGATCTGATGAGACTAAGTCTGGATATTTCTCAGGTACATTCTGCGCAAATATCATAAATGCATTTACCCATTTGGGAATTTCTAAAATTAATGACTGAAGTTGTTGGTAAACTAACGGTCCCAACCAGACCATTAATGCAATTCCTAGCAGCAAGAAAAAACTAAAGGTAACTATTAATGCAATTGTGCTATTTAAACCATAATCTTCAAGTCGCTTCTGCATGCCAACTAATAAATATGCAAAAATTATACTTATTAAAAATGGAGTTAAAATATTGCCAAGGAAAAATAGAATTAAAAAAGCAGCAGTCAGCAGCATTCCGAAGACAAGGGTCTCCTCATTAGAAAAAATTTTCCTAAATAAATTATTTATCTCTTCAAGCACTTTTTATATTTAATTTTGTCTTAGAAATGATATGTTAATTGAAAACAATCAATAGTGTAAGCTTCATAGCAATTGAAAAATTAAACATATGTTAATTCTCCGCTCTTTCTTTCTTATTATATTTTTCTTTCAATTTCTCTTTGCTCAAGAAAAAGATCTAAATTTACCAAATTTAGGTGATCGAGTATCTGGAGTAATCTCTTTAGAACAAGAAAGAATTTTAGGGCAGGGTTTTTTGGAACAGGTATATGCCCAAGCCCCTTTGATAAATGATCCAATAATTCAAGAATACACCGAACTACTCATATATAGACTCTCAGAAACATCTCAAGTTAAAGATAGAAAATATACTATCGTGCTAATTGACGAAAAGTCTTTAAATGCATTTGCTGCTCCGGGAGGAGTAATTGGAGTAAATGGTGGTTTGTTTTTAAATGCAGGAAATGAAGCGCAATTATCTTCTGTCTTAGGTCATGAGCTAGCTCATTTGAGTCAACGGCATTTTGCTAGAAATGTATTAAGAGGTAGAGATACAAATCTTGCTTCATCTTTGGTGATGGTATCAGCTATAGCATTAGCTATCATCTCAAATAACCCAACAGCTTTTATTACGGGACCCGCTGCATTACAACAGCAGCAACTTAGATATAGTCGAATTTTTGAAAGAGAGGCAGATAGATATGGCTTTAATAATCTTATAGCTGCGGGCTATGATCCAGCAGGCATGGGTCAGATGTTTGAGAACATGGCCAAGGTGCGTAAATTAGCTGGAGACAATCCTCCTGAATTTTTATTAACACATCCTATTACATCCTCTAGAGTAAGCGATGCCTTTAATGCTGCTGATCAAATAGAGTTTACCGGCGGAAAAAAAAATACCATTAACTTTGAATTTGTTAAAGGGAGATTGAAAGCAAGATATAACATGTCGTCACCTCAGGCTGCTGTTAGATACTTTGAAAAAATGTATGCAGATATGCCAACTAATGAAAATAAGTATGCATATATAAGTGCACTTCAAACTAATGGGGAAACTGATCGAGCATTAGATGAAATGAATGAGGTTTTAAAAAAATTTCCGAAGAATTTAATTCTCAATATAACGAAATCAGAAATTTTATTATCTGGGCAAAGGCTTAATGAAGCTCAAGAAAATATTGATCAGGTACTTAACATTGCTCCAGGAAACTATCCCGCATCAATAATTAAATCAAAAATTTTAAGCTCTAAAAAAGAATTTATTAAAGCTGAGGAAATATTAAGAGATCTTTTGATTAGCAAAAATCGTGATCCAGGTTTATGGATACAATTATCAGAAGTGCAAAGAGCTGGAAAAAATATTGTTGGGTACCACCTCAGTCGTGGAGAGTATTACACATTAATTGGAGATTTCGATAATGCGTTAAATCAATTTCAATTTGCATTGGGTCTTTCAGGCAATTCCTTTCAAACCTCAGAAACCATTATGACGAAAATAAAATTTGCTAAAGAAAGACTAGGCAAAAGAAGAGGTTTCTAGGAGCTAATTTTTTCCTTAGGTGGAATCTTGAATCCCAGTATCGCCAAACACCCAGCGAATGGGATTGCCAGCAATGGGACTTGAGAAAATACCAAGCCAAATGATTTTGATATAAGAATAAATCCACTACCTGAAAAATCACCCATCCTTACCAAAAACGTATCAACCATCACTGTTGATTTGTATCTATCCGTTCTTTTTAAATAACTGAAAACAACTTCTCT
>JAQWJG010000075.1 GCA_029248485.1 SAR86 cluster bacterium
CTGGCGAGAAACTCTTCATGGTAATTTTAATGAGTATGGGATAGTGACCATGGGGCCACCCTCCTCTGGTGGTGTTCATATTATTCAGATGTTAAATATTCTAGAAAATTTTGACTTAGTTATGATGGGGCATAACTCCCCAACCTATACAGCACTTCTTACAGAATCAATGAAGTATGCATATGCCGATAGATCAAAATACTTAGGTGATCCAGAGTTTTTCGATGTTCCCGTTCAATCACTTATCAGCAAGGAATATGCTAAAAAAATATATCAAAAGATCGAACTTAATTCGATTACATCCTCTGACAAGATTCTTCCTGGATCTGAGTTAAGGCATGAAAGTTTGGATACAACTCATTTCTCAGTTGCTGATAACAATGGAAACATTGTTTCAAATACCTATACATTAAATTCAGGGTTTGGATCTGGCGTGGTAGTTGATGGAACAGGAATTTTAATGAACAACGAGATGGATGACTTTGTTTCAGCGCCTGGTGTGCCCAATCAATTTGGATTAATTGGCGGGGAAGCAAATAAAATTGAGCCATTTAAAAGACCGTTAAGCTCTATGACACCAACTATAGTCCTCAAAAATGGTAAGCCTGTTTATGCAACCGGATCACCTGGCGGCTCCAGGATTATTACAACTGTTCTTCAATTTTTACTAAATACTCTGGTTTTTAAAATGGAAATCTCAGATGCAACTGTTGTTCCTAGGATGCATCATCAATGGAAGCCAGATGTTCTCATGCTAGAAACAGGCTTTGATATTCAACATGCTAAAAAAATTGAATCTTTAGGTCAAAAGATTTACTTATCAGGACCAGGAACAGCATTAGAAAGTATAGAAATAAAAAATGACTTGTTTTATGGCTTTGGAGATACAAGACGCCCTGACTCAAGCGCCAAAGGACTATAATGCTAGACAAACTTCTAATAATTTCTCTTTATGCTATTCCAACGGTCGGTCTATTGATCGTATGTTTCTTAATTTCTCGTAAAAAATAATATACTGAACATGGAATTAGTTTTGACTAATTTATTGTTAATCGTACTTGGTGGTTGTCTTGGTAGTTTTGCTTCATTGTTAATTTATAGACTGCCACTGGAAGATATCAAAATTAATATCTTGAAACCTAGATCATTTTGCCCGCAATGCAAAACTCAGCTCGGCATTATTCAACTCATTCCATTTTTGGGATATTTACACAACAGAGGAAGATGTTTTGCCTGTAATGCAAAAATAAACCATTTATATCTCATAAATGAGCTCATAATTGCTGCATTTATTCTATTTATATTTAATAAATTAGCTTTAGCAAACTTATCTTCATGGCTAATTGTTTTCATTGTCTTTGGTTTATATATTCAAGCCATAATAGATTTGCAGACACTGCATTTATTTCAACCTATAAGCATCATTTTAATCGTGTCTGGGTTAATGTTGAATGTATCGATTGGATTTTTTACAATTCCGCTGGACTCATTCCTAGGATTAGTTTTTGGGTATGGGATATTATTTTGCATCAACGAAGTCTATAAAATGATCAGATCAAAAAATGGAATTGGGTCCGGTGATTTCCTGTTACTGGGTGGAATTGGATCTATTTTTGGCGCTTCAGCAATTGGACCAATTCTCTTAATTGGATCAAGCGTCACTTTATGCCTTTATGCTGTAAATAAAGATAAAGAGCTCCCTTTGGGTTTTGGTTTAGCCATAGGCGCAATATTTTATTGCTTCTTATTTTTAGCTCTCTATTGAATAAAAACAGATAATTGTGAACTTTTATTAAACTCTCCTGTCTTAAAGATAAGTTGGTTAAAATTTTCCTCTAGAATATTTTTCCCTAAAACCAATTAGAGCGGGTTAGCCATGCCCGCTTGCTCTTATAGATAAATTTTTTATTGCAGGTTTGGGCTAATATTTATATTTTGAATCTCTTTAATAACTCCTTCCCAAATAAGCCATTCTTCTGTATTTAAATTAGCCGCATATTCCGCCGCTCTTAACATAGCAATAGATTCAGCATCATCCCCATATTGAGAAATAAGATCCATGGCAATTTGATGATTGGAGTTTGTAGCATTCATTTTTGGAGTAATTTATAGATGTATTTCCTTCACAAGACTTCTTAGACAGGGTATTTTAAACATATCAAATTATAAGTAAAAATTTAATGAACGTTTACTGGTTTCAAGATTCAAAAACTGGGCACCTCAAACAAGTGCAAGCTCTTTTAGATCAGCTTAAAAAAGAAATAGAGATCTCAATAACCCCAATTAATTGCTCAAATCATGAAAGTTTTTCACAAATATTTTTAAATAAAGATCAATTTGATGGACCAATAATACTCATAGGCGCGGGTCATGAGGTTTATTCAAAAATTCTTAAGGCAAAAAAATACCTAAAAAAAACTATTAGCGAGGATTTATTTTCAATAGCAGTACTTCGTCCTAGCTATAAACTTAGATCCTTTGATTTAATTATTGCTCCAGCACATGATTTTAGTAAAAGAAAGCTTCCTAAAAATGTTATTCCATTTCAAGGGTCGCTATCAGCGACATCTCAAAACCCCGCAGATGAAAGCAAGGCAATAATAGCTATTGGGGGAGTAAGCAAGCATTATAAATTTGATCAAGAGATTGTTATAAGACAACTTGAGTATATTTTAAGCGTGCATCCAAGGCATGAGTTTAAAATTTTTAATTCTCGCAGAACACCTGAAGCCCTCAACTTAAAATTAAAGGATGAGCTTAAGAAGCATCCTAACGCAAAATTCATCGATTTAAATTCACCAGAGTCTGATGTATTTCAAGGTAGCCTGAATGAATCAGTTTTAAAATTCGTCACCCCTGATAGCTCCAATCTTGTATTTGAGGCACTATCTACCCAAGGTCAAACCTATTTAATACAAGTAGAGAATCCAAAGTACAGACGAATTTTTGGGGCTAAAAAAATAAGAGAGTCTATGAATGAGTTAGTTAATTCAAAGCGAGTTGGCGTAGTAAGCATATTAAATAAAAAAGGGGGGGTAGATATTTCTAAAATTGAAAGTCCTTCACCACATTTTGAACCTTTAGCAGAAGTTGAAAAAGTGGCATTTTCTATCATGAAATTTATCAATCAAAAATGAAAGTTGCACATTTGATATCAAGTAAAATCTTTGCGGGAATTGAACAGCATGTATATGAGCTATCATCATCCATGTCTGATGCATCAAATCAAATTATTATTTGTGACGAATCTATTCATCATCATATGGTTGGTATGAAAACTAAATCATTAAATATTGGCTCGAGATACTCACCACTTAATACATACAAATTAATTAAGTTTATAAATGCTCATAATATCTCTATATTGCATTGTCATGGTGCAAAAGCCAGCTTCATAGGAAAGGGAGTAAAGATTTTTAGCAATATTAAGATTGTTTCAACAATCCATGGTCACAAAAAAAATAATGATTCTTTTGCAAGCATGGATGCTGTTATAGGTGTAAATAAATCACTTGTAAAAGATATCCCTAATGGCACTTATATCCCAAATTGGTTCAATCCATCTCATCACGGAAAACGATCTTCGCGCAGCGGATCCATTATTGCTATTGGCAGGCTTGAAAGAGTAAAAGGTTTTGATCAGCTAATTAAAAGTTGGGTCAATATTAAAGAGCATTTAGAAATTATTGGCTCTGGTCCAGAAGAACAGAAGCTTACCCAACTTATCCATGACTTAGATCTCGCAGACCGGATAAAAATCGTAACAAATTGTGATTACAACTCCATTGAAAGCAAATATAAAACTGCCAGTGGATTGATTGTATCCAGTCATAGAGAGGGAGGCCCCAGAGTTTTATTGGAAGCTCTTAATCATGAGATCCCAGTTCTTGGATCAAGAGTGGGAATGATTCCTGATTTAATTCCTTCAGAATGCTTGTCAGAGCCTAGCAATCAAAAGAGCTTGCAAGCCCTGCTAGAAGAAATGGTTCCTTTGTTACCTCAATTAAACATGGAAGGCATAAAAGCAGCCTTAGTTGAAAATTATTCACTTATAAGTGCTGCGAAAAAAACAAAAGCAATTTATGAAGCTTTGCTTAAAGCTAATTCATAAACCTTCATCGTTGCGCTTGCTAAAGACTCTTTTGTAAATTGAACGGGTATAGATTCAGGGGGTGAAGTCACTAAGACTTCGTCAATTTGTTTAGCAAGCATTTCAACATTGCCATACTCAACTAATCCCACGGGATTAATAGAGTTGATAGACTCTTTGACGCCACCTCTATCCCAGCCCATTACATGGCTGCCGCAAGCAGCAGCTTCGATAATTGTCCTTCCAAATGGTTCTGGCTTGGATGATAAATTCATAACGATATCTGAAATTTTATAAACCTCGGCTATATCAGATCTAGCGCCACAAAACGAAAGATGATCTGAAAGATTTTTTTGTTTAATCAATCTACTTAATGAATTGAAATAGCTTCTTTTATTTGCAGCAACGGGACCTGGGATAATGCCGTGAAACCTTGATATATCTAGATGCAAAAAAAGATCGATGAAAGATTCAATCCCTTTCCAGCCAGTTATCCTGCCTGGTAAATTTAAGATAATTTTATTTTTAGTTTGAGGAAATTCTTTAAACCATGCTTTTTTCCATTCCTCATTTAATGCCGAAGAATTAAACTCCTTAAGATCACACCCTCGATATATTAAATGTAAATTAGATTTATCTACTTGATAGTTTTCATTGATATAGTCTTTAACGGTTTCAGAAATAGCGATGATTTCATCTGCATAGGACATGGATTTGCTATAAAAAGGTTTGCTATACAAACCGTGAAATGTAGATATGACAATCGGTCTCTTGCCCCTAAAATTCTTTAAAGCAAAATAATTTATCCATGCTGGAAACCTTGATCGGACATGAACTATGTCAGGCTGATACTCAGAATATATTTTTTTTAGTTTACCAATTTGTGCTATTGCCCTTATATTTTTTTTTGCTATAGGAAGTTCGTAATGCTTAGCGCCATGTTTATTCAATAAATTTACTAGCTGTCCACCCGCGGAGATAACTGCAGAATCATGGCCTAGTTTTACAAGATGATCAGAAAGATCTACTGTGCCGCGCTCAACACCACCGACTTTGAGTTCGGGTAGCAGTTGAATGATTCTCATAGATTATTCGTATCGTAGGGCTACAGCTGGCTCTAGTTGTGCTGCTTTCCTTGCAGGCCAAATACCAAAAAATAACCCAACACATGCTGAAAACATCACAGAGCCTAATATTGCGGAAAAAGGTATGGTGAAGACCCAATCTTGAAACACTGTTACCAAGAAATATAAGCTGGAACCAAAAATGACGCCAATGATGCCCCCGATAATACAAAGAGTTACAGCCTCGATAATAAACTGAAGAAGTATTGCCTGCTGAGTTGCTCCTAAAGCTTTTCTTAGGCCTATTTCTCTTGTTCTTTCGGTTACAGACACCAGCATAATATTCATCACGCCAATGCCACCCACCATCAAGCTGATGCCAGCAATGCCAATTAATAAAGCCGAAAAAATTGCTGTGGCTTGTTTTTGCAAATCAGTGAACTGTGACCAGTCATTAATTCTAAAATTATTTTCCTCGCCTGGACCTATGTCATGCTCTCTTCGAAGAACTCTTTCAATAGAAATCATGGCTTCTTCAGGCGTATAAGTATTCGGCACTTCAACGCGAATTGAATCTACTCTATCTCTACCAAACACTCTATCTGATGCTGTTAACAATGGTATATAAATTTGTTCATCTGGATTAGACCAACCTGAGGATCCTTCAGATTTAGTGACTCCTATAATCTTGAAAGTCACGCCACCTAGATCAATATCCTGTCCCACCAAAGCCTTTGAAGATGTTTTGAGCTCAGTACCTACACTTGAACCAATGATTGCGACTCTTTTTCTAGCCAGATCATCTCTTTCGGTAAAAAAGGTACCTTGGTCAATTTCATATCCTTGAATGCTCAAATAACTTTCTCTGGCACCAATAACAGAGATGCTAATGCTTTCATTTTTATATTTTAAGGATTTGCTACCTCTTATTTCAGGAGATACTCTCCAGTTTATCTCTTTGTCTTTGATTAATGCATCTGCATCAGAAATCGAGAGAGGTGCTGCGCTTATTTTTTGACTGCCCCTGCCACGGGATGGGTATACAGATAACGTTCGTGCGGATAAATTAGTAATTGAATCATCAATTGCTCTTTGAGCGCTTGATCCAATCCCTACCATGGCAATCACTGATGCTGTGCCAATAACAATCGCAATGGTGGTCAAAAGAGATCTTAGTAAATTAGCTCTAAT
>JAQWJG010000006.1 GCA_029248485.1 SAR86 cluster bacterium
ATTTCAATCATACGTGATGAGCCACCTTTTTTTCGCCAATTAAAATCCCAATAATAGATGTCTTCATAGCGCTGCGCAGCTCTATTGCCCGAATCATTTATTTGTTCCATATTTTTCCAGCGAGAAATTCCAAGTGTTGTCCCATATACCTTGAAACCATTTTCATGAGCGTATAGAGCAGACCTTTCAAACCTCATATCAAAGCATTGGGTGCATCTTTTGCCTCTTTCAGGCTCATTTTCTAAGCCTTTTATTCTCTCAAACCAATTTTCCTTATCGTAATCAGCATCAACAAAATCGAATCCAAGTTTGTCACAAAATCTCTTATTCTCATCCTTACGAATCTCATACTCCTCCTTTGGATGAATATTTGGGTTATAAAAATAAACAGTTGTCTGGATGTCTGATGCTGCCACAGCTTCCATGATCTCTCCGGCACACGGAGCGCAGCAACTATGAAGCAAAAGTTTTTTTTCATTACCAGGCATCTCTAGCTTTGGCCTAGAAAAGTTATTAAGTGAAAATGGATTATCCATAAGTATTAATTAAAATTCCTTAAAGCGCTTAAGAGGTTTGAATATTCATTAAAAGATGGGATCTCAGGCATTGAACTGGATATAGCTTTAGGTGCATTAATAAAGAAACCTTGATCTGCGACCTCAAACATTTGTAAATCATTGAACGAATCTCCAGCAGCTAAACATCTATAGCCCATAGACTGAAAACCTAAGATTGCTTGTTTTTTTGCCTGTGGATCCCTTAATTTATAGCCAAGAATATTATCCTTATCATCTACATTAAGAGTGTGACAAAGCAGAAGAGGATAGCCAAGCTTTTCCATTAATGGATATGCAATCTCATGAAAAGTATCAGATAAAATAACCACCTGAAATTCTTTTCTCACTTGATTTAAGAATTCAAGAGCTCCATCAAGCAAATCAAGTTTCTTTGTTGCGCTAATTATGTCAGCAAGCTTGAGATTATGTTGATTCATTATTTCAATTCTGTAGTCCATGAGATCAGAGTAAGATGGGATATCTCTAGTAGTTCTACTTAACTCAGCGATACCCGAGTCAAAAGCAACCTGTTCCCATATCTCTGGAGTGAGGGTACCTTCCATGTCAAAGCAAACTATATCCAAGATTAATTCCTGTTTTTAATACCGAATGGTACATGAGCTGAAGTTACTTTTGCAGATGCATCTGTAATATTTTGTTGCTGATCATCAAAGAAGATGTCTGCTTCAAATGATTTTAAAAATTCTGCCTTATTCATGCCTCCTAAAAAGAGAGATTCATCAATTCTAACTCCCCATTTTCTAAGCGTCTTAATAACTCGCTTGTGAGAGGGAGCTGATCTTGCGGTTACAAGTGCTGTTCTGATTGGATTAGTCGCAGAATCTAGCTCAGACTGAAGTTTATTCAGTTCGACTAAAAATGACTTAAATGGCCCAGCTTTTAGCATTGATTTTTTCTTGCGCTCATTATCTAAAAAAGCTTTAAGGCCCTCCTCTTCAAAAACTTTTTCAGATTCATCAGAAAATATAACTGAATCACCATCAAAAGCTATCTTAAGGAGATCGCCCCCTTTAACTTTTTTCTTTGTTTTTGAAGGAATAATTCTTGCAGACGGAACATTATTTTCAATAGCCATCTTGACGTCATCTTTGCTACTAGACAAAAATAAATCCACCCCAAAAGCTTTAACATATTTATAAGGACTCTCTCCGCCACAAAAAACAGCACGAGTTATATTTAGTTTATGAGCCTCAATTGAATTAAATACTCTCAAACCAGTATCTGCTGTGTTTCTTGACAGTAATATTACTTCTATCCTATCTGCAGCCTCATAAAGTTCATTAATTTTCAAAATTTTGGTTACGAGATTAAATGCTTCACCTGGATCAAGAATTTCATTTTCATTTTGAATTTGGTGGTCTCGATAGGCCTCAATACCATTTTTTTCAAAAATTTGATGGCTTTGACTTAAATCAAAAAGTGCTCTCGATGATATTCCAATTACTAATTTTGAGTTCATATTTTTAAGAGGGTTGCAGTTATATACCAAAATTTATATACTGTAAAAATATACAGTATAAATAAATATGAAAGAATTAACAAAACAACAATCAAAAGTTTTAGCTTGTGTTGAAGTTTATCTCAATAAAACTGGTTTTCCACCAACTCGAGCTGAAATATGTAAAGAGTTAGGCTTTAAATCACCTAATGCAGCTGAAATGCATCTGAGAGCGCTTGAAAAGAAAGGTTATATCTCAATTCAAAGTGGCTCCTCAAGAGGGATATCTATTGTTAAAAGCCAGCAATCTTTTGAACAAATTGGAGATCAAATGCCTGTTATTGGATTGGTTGCTGCAGGCTCTCCTACCCTTGCTGAGGAAAATATAGAAAAAAGAATTCCATGCGATCCAAATATGTTTTCCGATACTTTTGACTATTTTTTGAAAGTTAAGGGTCTTAGCATGATTGAAGCTGGCATCCACGAAGATGATTTGGTGGCAATCAAAAAAACAACAGATGTTAAAAATGGTGATCTGGTTGTGGTGAGACTAGAGGATGAGGTAACTTTAAAATATTTCAAAAAAACTGATCATAATCTTGAGTTAATTCCCGCAAATAAAGAGTTCTCAACAATTGAAGTGGATCTCAGAGAACAAGAAGCATTCGTTGAAGGTAAGAGCGTGGGTTTAATTAGAACTCACTAATGAAGAACTACTGGCTTTTTTCTTAGGCTATTTTTCTCACTGTCAAAAAAGTCATCAAAATCAATTGAATTGCCGCTGACACTTTCTATGCCAGCTCTTATCATTTCTTTTGCAACTGTAAGCTCAGTGCCATTTAAAAACTCCTTGGATTCGCCTGAGAACTCAATTTTAACTATTGGATTTTCATGATCATCGGATCTTCTAAGCACGATAGTGCCGTCAGGAAGTTGAGTTAGTTCTAGATATTGAGACATATTTCTTTTTCTTAAACTTTAACACCCTTCATATAATAAATGGAAGGTTTCATTATTTATATAGGAACTAATTAGGATTAATCAAGGAAAAATTATTTAGAAACTTCAACCCACTTATCTCCATTATGAGAAGCAGTATTTCCAGTTTTTTTGCCATCTTTTTCTGAGGCAAGATAATGCGTGTCTTCAACTTTGTTGTATCTAATAATATAAGGGTTTCCATCAATATCTTGCTTAGGGGCATCTAAGAGATGAGTATGCTTTCCTTGGTCTTCTAGATACTTACAGGCATCAAGCAATACTTCTTCGGTAACTGCTTGATTAAATTCTTCAACAGATGGTGCACGCGTTTCTCTATTCTTAGGATATTTGCTAGCTGCTAAAAACAACCCCTTCATACTGTCTCTTAATAAATAATTGTCTTCGAACTTCATGCAAGGAATCTCTGTGGTAATTGGTTCCATAACGATAGGTTTTGGCTCTCCATTTCTTTGCAGAGCTCTGGTTGCACCGCAATTATCATTCATACAACCAAAATATTTACCAAACCTACCAGTTTTAAGCTGCATTTCAGATCCGCACTTATGACAAGAGAGCGTTGGGCCATCATATCCTTTAATTTTAAATGTGCCCTCTTCAACTTCAAACCCATCACAATCAGGATTATTTGAACAAACATGCAATTTATGATTTTCATCTAAAAGATAATTGTCCATGCTCATATCACATTTAGGACAACGGCGTTTTGCAACTAAATGCTCTGCTTCCTCCTGATCATCAACGCTAACTGCTTCATCACCTGAAATGAGGTTCAATGTTTTTTTGCATTGTTCATCGCTTGGCAGGCTATAACCGGCACATCCAAGAAAAACCCCGTTACTAGCATTTCTTATGGTCAGATTATTTTTTTTACATTCAGGACAATTAATATTTGTCATCGTGGGAAGATTAGGCGCCATTCCATTATCTTCGTCCATTGCTGATGAAAGGTCGTCTTGAAAAGCTGAATAATATGAATTCAAAACCTCTTTCCAATTTAATTCGCCATTTGCAATTCTATCTAATTCATTTTCAAAATTAGCGGTAAAGCTATAATCCATGATGTCATCAAAGCTACTAACCAATCTGTCTGTCACAATCATCCCTATTTTTTTAACAAAAAATCTTCTGTTTTGAATTTCAACGTAACCACGATCTTGTATTGTAGAAATAATGTTTGCGTATGTTGAGGGCCTTCCAATTCCTCTCTTTTCCAATTCTTTTACTAATGCAGCTTCTGAAAACCTTGCTGGAGGTTTGGTGTACTTTTGTTTATTTTCGAGATCTTGAAGATTTAATTTTTGATTGATTTCAAGCGGAGGCAAAATTTTGGCATCTTGATCATCAGATTTAGACTTAACAATTCTTGTAAAACCATCAAAAACAACCTCTCTTCCGGTTGCAGAAAAAATATATTCTTCTAATTGAATTTTTGCATTAGTTGCCAAATATTCTGCATCAGGTAACTGTGATCCAATAAACTGTTGCCAAATTAATTCATACAATCTTTTTTCTTCATCCGAGGAAGATATTAAACCCTCAGATTTTGTAGATGCATTCGTAGGTCTTATTGCCTCATGAGCTTCTTGTGCATTTTCACTGGAGGAATATATTCTTGGAGCATTAGTCAGGTACTTGTCCCCAAGGTTAGTTTCAATATACATTCTTGCATCTGCAATTGATTCGGGTGATAAAGCAGGAGCATCGGTTCTCATGTATGTGATTAGGCCATTTTCATAGAGCTTTTGAGCTGTTCTCATGGTTCTCTTTACATTGAATCCTAGCTTTGTACTCGCTGCTTGTTGCAATGTAGATGTAATAAAAGGAGGTTTTGGCTTCGATTTAACTGGCTTTTGAGTGACTTCGCTTACAAGCAATTCTGAAGATCTAATAAGCTCCTCAATTTTTTTAGCCTCTGTGGCTTGCAACAAAGGATCAGATTTTCTTCTATTGAGATTAAATTCAATGGCAGCATTTTTATTATTCTCTGCATTAAATGAAATCTCCCAAAACTCATCCGGCTTAAACTTTTGAATGCTATGCTCTCTTTCCACCAACAGCCTTAACGCTACAGATTGGACTCTTCCAGCTGACAAATTACGGGCAATTTTTGCCCACAAAAGTGGGGACAATTCAAAGCCAACAACCCTATCAAGAAATCTTCTTGCTTGCTGAGCCTCCACGAGACTTTCATCTATATCTTTAGGGTCTTGAAAAGATTCTAAAATTGCCTCTTTAGTAATCTGATTAAATCTAACTCTAGAATAATTAAATTTATCTGCGCCCAATGCTTCTTTAAGATGCCAAGCTATTGCCTCACCTTCCCTATCCAAGTCAGTAGCAAGGAAAATAGACTCTACAGATTTTGCAGCCGTTTTTAGCTCTTTAATAACTTTTTCTTTTTCAGGAATAATTTCATAATTTGCTACCCATCCATTATCAGGATCGATTCCCATTCTCCTAATGAGTCGTTTTCGTTCATTGATCTTTTTTAATCTTCTTTTTTCATCTTCTGGAAGATCTTTAGGAATGGTATTCCTTTGAGCTGGCTTTTTAGACTTACCCTTAGGAAGGTCTCTGATATGGCCAACACTAGATTTAACTATGTAGTCTGATCCTAAATATTTAGAAATAGTCTTAGCTTTAGCAGGCGATTCGACTATAACGAGAGTTTTTGACATAAATGGATAAAATAGTTTTAAAAGTTCATATTTTCAATATAGCTTCCTTAATTTTAAGAAGCTCTTCCGTACCAAGCATTTCATTCCAGACGATTGCTATATTGGACTGATAAAAAATAATTTCAAGTATAGAAGATGGTAATTGAGAAATTTTTTTTTCTATTATTTCAAAGTTTTTCTCATATTTAACCGAAATTGGATCATATAGCTCAAGACCATTTTCTTGTTTTACGTAATGTAAATTCTTATATTCCGATAAATTTTTAATTTGATAAATGGCGACTTGATGATTCCAATTTTTGAATTTTTTTCTCAGCTCATTGGTTGATCCAATTTTAAAACCTTCTTTTGCGGCGTTCATTCTTAGCAGACTTACAGCTTTCATTTTTTTGGATGGCTTTAAAAAACTGATTGCTCCAAACAAAAAAAGAAGAACAAAAATAATAATTAAAGATTCCATGAAAAATTTTAGCCCAACAATTTCTTGACGATCTGAGGGCCTTGATAAATAAAACTGGTATAGATTTGCACCAAAGAAGCTCCTAAGTCTAATTTTGAGTTAAAGCTCTCTTTATTATCTACACCACCCACACCAATTTTAAACAAACGAGGGTCATGTGAATGGGCTATTTTTAAAAGATCATTAGATTTTGTAAAAAGGGGTTTACCTGACAATCCTCCAATAAGATTTTTACCAGTAGACTGTTCTAAATCATGTTTTTTAACAGTGGTGTTAGAGGTAATTACTCCATCAAAATCAAATTTTTGAATTGCAGATAAAATCACAGAAATAATACCTTCATCTTCATCAGGTGAAAGTTTAATCAATATAGGGTTGGCGTATTGCATCTTTTTACGCGCTAGACTCAAGGATTCAAATAATGGTAAAAAATTTTCTTCTAAGTGAAATGATCTTAGGTTAGGGGTATTCGGCGAAGAAATATTAACTGCTATATAATCTGCAAATGGGCAGACTTTAGTAAAACATTCAATGTAATCATCAATTCTTTTTTGACCTTCTGATTCTTTATTAGCACCAATATTAATTCCAAGAACGCCTTCAAAAGTTCTCAGTTTTACTCTTTCAACTAAATAATCAACTCCTTTGTTATTGAATCCCAACCTATTGACAATTGCTCCTTGACTGGGAAAACGAAATATTCTTGGTTTTGGATTTCCTGGTTGAGCCAAGGGTGTAATTGTTCCTATTTCAATAAAACCAAATCCTAATGCGCCCAAAGAGTCTATGAAGTCTCCATTTTTATCAAGCCCTGCGGCAATCCCCAGCCTGTTTTTAAAGGTTAAACCTTTGAATTCAATTGATTCTGAAGAATTTGTATGTGGAAAAAGCAGTCCAATAAGATTAAATTTATGCAAAAAGTTTAGAGCATTTAATGCTACTAAGTGAGATATTTCAGGAGGCAGTAATCTTAAAAGCAATAATGCCAATTTCATTTAACAATTTCCATATCCAGCTCATTCATCGAACATATCTTTGGCGAGATGCTTAATGGCATTTACATAACCATGCCTAGATCCACAATCAAAATGCTCACCTTCATACATATGTCCTACAACTTTTTCTTCATCAAGCATAAGCTTAATTGCATCCGTAAGCTGGACTTCCCCACCAACACTTGGGGCAAGATTATTTAAATATTTAAAGATGCTACTAGAAAGAATATACCTACCAACAACCGCTAGGTTTGATGGCGCATTAGTTTTTGGTTTTTCAACAATGTCTTTCAAAAGAAATGTCTTGTTTGTCGAAGTGGATTTATCGATAGAAATTACACCATATTTTTCTGTTTCATTTTCTGGCACTTCATTAACACCAATCACAGAACATTGATGCTCCTTATAAATATTAATCAATTGGCTTGTGCATGATTGATGGTTTATTATCAAATCGTCTGCAAGAATAATTGCAAAGGGCTCTTCTTGGATTAAATGCTCAGCATGCAAAATGGCATCCCCAAGACCATTTTGAGTTTTTTGTCTTACATAAGTAAATTTAATATCCTTAAAAATATCTCTATTGATTTTTTCTACAAAATCTTTTTTACCAGAATTTAGTAATTTTTCTTCAAGTTCAAAGTTTTGATCAAAATGATCCTCTATTGCTCTTTTCGTATGACTGGTAATAAAAATAATCTCAGTGATGCCAGCATTTACTGCTTCTTCAACAGCATATTCAATTAATGGCTTATCAATTATGGGCAGCATTTCCTTTGGAATAGCTTTGGTAGCCGGCAAAAATCTAGTGCCGAGACCGGCGACAGGAAAAACTGCTTTAGTGATTGTTTTCATTCAAATTAAATCTTCAAAGTATATTTAGACATTATGCCAAGAATAAACCCAGCTATCATACCAACTAAATGGGCTATGTTAGCAACATTACCAAAACCAAAAACTTTTAATACCCCCGTAAAGCCAATTAAAAGCCAAATAAACATAAAAATATATAAGGCATTTGGTAAATCGTATCTTTGACCTCTGTTATCTAAATCTAATATAAAACAATAGCCCAAAAGACCATACACAGACCCACTCAATCCTCCAAAGAGATAATCGCCAGTCAAAAAATATTGGCCTAGATTACTTGAAACACCAGCAAACAAGAATAAGGTTAAAAATATTCCTTTGCCATCAATGATTTCAATTTTTGAACCAAGGATGTATATCCATAAGCAATTAAATATTAGGTGAGTAAGTGAAAAATGCAGAAAAGTCGGAGTGATGAGTCTCCACCATTCCTTGGAGACAATATAAGTATTTTCAAATGATGGATAAAAAGAAGATCCATTATTTTTCAGGAAAAGAAATGGCTCTAATAAAGCACTAAAACCAAAACTTGTTCCAAAACTGAGCAATACAGCAATTAAAATAATATAAAAATAGAAAGAGCGAGTATTCAAGACTAACGGATTTTCTTAGCGGTAATATCCAAACTCCAACCCAATTTTTCTCTGCAAGCTTCATAAAAATCATTGTTAGAAGGATGAATGATTTTCAAAGATGAATTTTTCTTAGAGATATGAATAGAATTATTATATTCGACAGGTATATCTTTCTGGCCATCAACACAAACCATCGCATGATCTAGAGGCCCTTCAATTAACTGAATCTCCAGAGATTTCTTATTAGAAACTATCAAAGGTCTGGATGAAAGGCTCTGTGACATCATCGGAATAATATTCCAGATATTTAGTTCTGGATGAACTATTGATCCTCCAGCAGATAATGCATATGCGGTTGATCCAGTCGGAGTTGCGACAATTAATCCATCTGAACGCTGTTCATAAACTGTCTTGCCATCAATCAACAATCTATATCTCATGAGCTGAGCATAAGATCCTGAATGAATTAATACCTCATTTAACCCAAAAATTTCTTGATCTGAGAAACCTGCTTCTACTAAGCTCCTTTCTTCAAGTATGTAATCGCCATTAAAAATATCTTTTACAACT
>JAQWJG010000050.1 GCA_029248485.1 SAR86 cluster bacterium
TTCTTCCATATCCTTGATAAGCAATAGAGGCATGGTAAAACCTATCACATAGAATAAAATCACATGTGCTATCGATCAAATGTTCTGAAATCATCTCTGATCTTGCTGCAAACATGAGTAATAGCTCAGTGTGTGCTGAAATATTAGATTCTTTTGATAGCAGTAAGTTGCGAATCTTTTCACCAAAATCAGTTGATCCAGGCTCCCTTAGAAGCTTAGTAGAAAATCCTTTAGCTGTAAGCCATTCTAGTAGTAAATTTATTTGAGTAGATTTACCGACCCCTTCAATTCCTTCAAACGTAATTAATTTCATCATTCAATTTAGTTGATATTTTCTTACAGCCTCAAGGTGCTCTTTGTAAGTTTTTGAAAATTTATGAGTTCCATCACCCTTGGCTACAAAGTATAGATAATCATTTTGCATACCCAATATTACTGCTTCCAAAGATGATTTGCTAACTGTTGATATGGGTGTTGGCGGGAGGCCTGATATTTGATATGTATTATAAATATTGTTCTTATCCCTTAGATTGGCTTTTGTAATATTGCCATTAAATTCAGGCAATAAACCATAAATAATTGTTGGATCAGCCTGCAATCTCATGCCTAAAGATAATCTATGCAGAAATACGCCAGCTATGATGGTCTTCTCATTATCATTACCTGCCTCTTTTTCAACTATAGATGAGAGAATTATAGCGTCAGATAAACTTTTTAATGGCGTATTCGGATTTTTCTTTGCCCACAGATTGCTTGCCAATTGAATAAATTCAGATTGTGATTGCTTTAATATATTAGTCATTGAGGAGGCATATTTATAAAAATAAGTATCTGGTTTTAATGTTCCCTCGATAAATTTAAAACTATCATCCAGACATTCAAAATTATCACAATCATTATTTAAATATGAATCTAAGAGTATTTCTTTAATTTCGTATAAGTTTTTACCTGCTGGAATATTTAGCTTAAATATAACTACATCACCATTACCTATCGAAGAAATAAAATCTTTCCATGATTTATTTTTAAGTTTGTAATGCCCAGCTTGAGCAACATTGATACCATTTTTTTTAAAATATATCTTCAGTAGAATTTTTTTTAGAGACGGCAATTCAAAGTCTTCAAGTATTGAATTGAAAGAAGCGCCCTCTTCAACATTATAAAACTCTTTAGTATCGTGCGCCCTTGAGTAAACAATAGACTCAGAAGATCCTAGTAAAACGATAACAACTATAGCTAGGGTAAATAGAAAAATAGAAAATTTAGATTTTTTTGAAAACAAGAGTAGAGTTTGTTCCCCCAAATCCAAAAGAGTTATTCATAGCAACTTCAATCTTTTTCTCAGTAGAGACTAGTGGAGTGTAATTTAAATCACACAGAGGATCAGGATTATCAAGATTGATAGTAGGTGGAACAATTCCTTCGTTAATAGCCTTAATACAAAAAATTGATTCAATTGCACCTGCTGCGCCCAATGTGTGTCCAGTCATTGATTTAGTGGAGCTAATCTGAGGTACAACATTGCCAAACACATTTTTTAAAGCAATAGTTTCTGCAATATCTCCCAGAGGAGTTGAAGTGCCATGCGCATTAATATAATCAATTTCTGATGAATTAATTTCAGCATCATCAATCGCATTTGACATAGCTAGGGTTGCTCCCCTCCCATCCTCGGGCGGTGCTGTCATATGGTAGGCATCTGAACTTGTGCCAAAGCCAATAATTTCAGCATGAATTGTTGCACCTCGAGCTTTCGCATGTTCATAATCCTCTATGACAAGTGATCCTGCTCCGTCTGATAATACAAAACCATCTCTATCTTTATCCCAGGGTCTGCTAGCAGCTTCTGGGTTTGGATTCATAGACAGAGCCCTGGCAGAGATAAATCCTGCGATTGAAAGGGGTGTAGAGGCCATTTCCGCGCCTCCAGCTATCATTACATCAGCCTCACCACATGCAATAGATCTGGCAGCAGTACCTATGCAATGATTGCCTGTTGAGCAAGCAGTTACTACAGAAGTATTTGGGCCCATAAAACCATGTTTTATAGAAACAAGGCCAGATATCATATTGACAATAGAGCCGGGAACAAAAAAAGGAGATACTTTTTTATAACCCCTTTCTTCTAATAGAATTTTATTCTTTTCAATGGTATCAATACCGCCAATACCAGCTCCAAAATTGACACCTACCTTTGTTAAGTCAATGCTGGAATCAAGTATTCCAGAATTCTCGATAGATTGGTTTGCAGCAATAATTCCATATTGAATAAATGGATCAATTCTTCTAATTTCTTTGGAATCGAGAAAATTTGCTGGATCAAAATTCTTTAAACGACCACCGATTTTTACTGGATTATTTTCTAATCCAACATCAACAGTTGTGATACCTGATATACCTTCAATGCATGAGTGCCAAGCATCATCAACAGTATTGCCTATTGGTGAAAGGATACCTAAGCCAGTAACTACAACTCTTCTGTGTAGTTGCTTCATTTAAGAAGTAATTAGCTGTTTGAATTTATGTAATTTACAGCTTCTTGAACGGTCGAAATTTTTTCTGCTTCTTCATCAGCAATTTCAAGCTCAAACTCTTCTTCAAGAGCCATTACAAGTTCTACTGTATCAAGTGAATCAGCGCCTAAGTCATCGACAATGAAGAGTCATTTTTAACCTCATCATCGCCAACACCAAGCTGCTCACAAACAATTTTTCTTACTCTTTCTTCGATACTCACAGGGCATCCTCCGTTTAAAAAAATCTATTCTACAACATTTCTGCCAAAAACATATAAAATCATTAATTCATATAAAGTCCGCCATCCACAGAAATTGTCTGACCAGTAATATAATCTGCATTAGAAGAAGCTAAAAACAGAGCTAAATCAGCAATATCCTGTGGGTTGCCCATTTTATTTGCTGGGATTTGTTTTAATATATTTTCTAATTCATCGCTCTTAAAATGATTGGTCATATCAGTCTCAATAAATCCAGGAGCTATACAATTCACTGTTATATTTCTAGCAGCCACCTCTTTTGCTAACGATCTAGTAAAACCACCTAAGCCTGCTTTACTAGCAGAATAATTAACTTGGCCTGGATTACCCATTAACCCAGCAACGCTAGATATATTGATGATCTTTCCAGACCTATCTTTCACCATAAATTTAATAAATAATTTAGTAATATTGAAAACACTTGTTAGATTTGAATTAATCACATCATCCCAATCCTCATCTTTCATTCTTAAAAAAAGCTGATCTTTGGTTATCCCAGCATTATTAATTAATACATTTGGAATTCTTTCCTGTGTCTTTAATTGCTCCAAGCAACTATTAACTTGAACTCTATCCGTAACATCTAAAGGTATATGAAGACACTGTTCTGATCCAAGGGCCTCATTAAAATTAAAGTTCGATCTAGAAGTCCCGATCACAAAGTACCCATCATTTAGAAAACTTTTAGCGATCTCTAATCCTATGCCTCTAGAAACTCCTGTAATAAAAACTATTTTTTTATCCATAATTATTTATCTTCTCATAAAAATCTTCGTCAGAAGTAGAAAAATAATTCTCAAGTTTATTTGCTTTAAATAAACCCGATAAGACTTTTCCTGGACCGCATTCAATAATTGGTAAATTTAATGTTGATATGAGTTTGCATATTTCAACCCATCTAACAGGTGAGTGAAGTTGTGATACTAGTAGAGATCTGATTTCATCGCATGAAGATGCGGTGTTAACAGATGCATTATGAATAATTTTTGTATCCGGTAAATTGATTTCAACATCCTCGAGGGGTTGTTGAAATTCATCTGCTGCCTTAAGCATTAATTTGCTATGCGAGGCGATGCTAACTTTAAGCTTAATTACACGTTTAGCGCCTTCTGAAAGGCATAAATCTTGCGCCTTATTAACTGCATCATCATGGCCTGAAATTACAGTTTGATTAGGCGAATTTAGATTTGCACATTGAACATGAGAATTCTCACCTGTTGATGCGGCTAAACATATATCACTGATGATATTGTATTCAAGCCCCATGATTGCAGACATTGATCCCTTAGGTGCTAATTCCATTAACTCCCCTCTTTTTCTTACTAACTTTAAAGCTTCATTAACTGGTATTGAATTGCCTGCAACTAAAGCAGTATATTCACCTAAAGAATGTCCAGCATAGTAAAGAGGTGCAATATCCATACAATCTAACAATTTTTGGAAATGGAGATAAGAGCAAAGGAGCAATAGAGGTTGAGTTATTGATGTTTGATTTATTAATTCCTCAGGACCTTCCTCGATTAATTTATAGGCATCATGCGATATTAGATCACTGCAACATTCCAATGCGGGAGAATATTCACTGGATAGAGCTATCTTAGATAGGCCACCCTTAGATAACATAGATAAATGTTGCGAGCCCTGGCCGGGAAATGCTAAAAAAGCAGAAAAAGACATGGTTAGTCTTGAGCTTCGTTATCCTCTACTTCTTTAATAGGTTTTCTTAGATCTTTAATTAAGCGGCCTTTATAAAAACCATCAGAAGTCATTTGATGACGAAGATGTCTTTCACCAGACACTGGATCAGTAGATAATGTGAGATCTGATAAATGATCGTGGGAACGAATCATTCCACGCTTTGATCTTGTTTTTTTACTTTTTTGTACTGCCATAATATTTTAAAAAAAATGCATCCTATCAGAATAAATTAAATTTTAACAGTTAAATTACTTAGCTGAGAAAGCAGTATATCAAATTCATTATTTTTTGTTGCATGATAGTTAACTGTTTGTGTATTTAGATCTTTAAATGAAATAGATGCAGCATGTAATGCGAGACGACTTATAGATGTTTTTTTAACGATGTATTTATTTAAATCGAATAATCCATACTTTTTATCGTTAACTATTGGGTGATTCAGGTTTGAACTTTGAACTCTAATTTGATGCATTCTGCCAGTGCTAATTAGTATTTCAGCATAAGTGAATGAATTAAATTTTTTGAGCACTTTAAAAGTAGAAATTGCTTTTTTTCCATGCTCTGTTTCTTTCACTTTGTGGTGATGCTCTTTGGTTGAAATATCAATATTTGATTCTATCTTCATATTTTTTTTAAGAACACCTACCAAGATAGCTTCATATTTTTTTACAACCTCATTAGCTTTAAGTTGCTTATTAAAATGTCTCAGAAATTTTTTATTTTTTGCTAATAATATGCAGCCAGACGTTGATTTATCTATTCGATGGCACAGATCAATTTCTAAGAGCGGAAATTTAGCTCTAGCTATATCTATGAGGCCAAACTGATTATTTGTTCCTGAGTGAACGCTTAATCCAGATTCTTTATTTACAACTACATAATCTTCATTTTGATAAATGATAGATGCATCAAATGCCTGGATCCGACTTAGCGGAATCTTTATATCAGGCCGATCATTATCAAAGTCAATGAGATATGGTGGAATTCTTATTTCATCATTTAGTTTTAACTTATAAGTTGGTTTGATTCGGCCGGAGTTAACTCTTATCTCGCCTTTACGAATCATGCTGTAAATTTTTGATTTGGGAAGAGACTTATAAACATTGATTAAATAGTTATCAATGCGTCTCCCTGCGTGATCCTCTATTATATTTAGGTTTTTACCATTCATTGAGGTAGAATACTTGAAATTGTTAGTTTATAAATAAAAAGCTGCAACTATAGAAAGCTTATGGTAAAGAGCCTAAGCATAAAAATAATAATGCTGCAAAGCAGCATAATAACAAGAGAAAGTTAACATAGCACAAGGGTGCTAGAAGAATAAAACAAGTTTTAAAAGCTCCAGATATACATGGGGTCAGTTAAAAGAGCTCCATGGGATAAGACTCTAATAACTCTAAAAGCACTAGTGCTATTCACTTTCTCTGTACCGGAGAAAAAAATGAAAAGAATTCTAATTAATTGCTCGTATTCTGATGAGCTTCGTGTTGCCTTGGTTGATGGGGCGAAATTATTTGACTTGGATAATGAATTTAACGCTCAATCCTTATTAAAAGGAAGCATTTTTAAAGCCACAGTTTCAAGAGTTGAAACCAGTTTAGATGCAGCGTTTGTTAATTTTGGAAGTGAGAGACATGGGTTTTTACCTTTAAAAGAATTATCAAATGAGCATTTTACAAAGGATGCTGAAGGAAAGAAAAAATGCACTCTCAAAGAGGGAGATGAAATTCTGGTTCAGGTATTAAAAGAAGAGCGTGGTACTAAAGGTGCAGCTCTTTCAAATCAAATTTCACTTGCAGGAAGATTTATAGTTTTGATCCCAAACTCAGAAAAATCTGGGGGTGTGTCAAGAAGAATTTCAGGCGATGAAAGAGATGATATTAAAAATGCATTAAATGAACTAAAAATACCAGATGGCATGAGTGTAATTGTCAGAACAGCTGGGTTGGGTAGATCAGCAGAAGAGCTGAAATGGGATTTAGATTATTTAATGAACCTATGGGAGCAAATTAAATCAACCGTCAATGATGCTCCAAGCCCTAGTCTTATATATAAAGATGATAAATTAATTTTAAGGGTATTTAGGGATTATTTTAGAGATGACATAGAGGAAATTCTGATCGATGACGAGGCTGTGCATGCAGAAGCTTTAGATTTTGCAAAATCTGTAATACCAGATCATGCCGATAAAGTTATTTACTATAATGAAGATATTGCGCTATTTAATAGATATCAAATTGAAAGCCAAATTGAATTAGCTTTTCAAAGAGAAATATCCTTACCTTCAGGTGGGTCAATAGTTATCGATCCAACAGAAGCTATGGTTTCTATTGATGTCAATTCAGCAAGATCAACTAAAGGTAAGGATATTGAATCAACTGCTTTTGCAACTAACATGGAAGCAGCAAAGGAGATTGCCAGACAGCTTAGGTTAAGAGATCTAGGCGGATTGATAGTGATTGATTTTATTGATATGCAAGATGAAAAACATCAACAAAAAGTAGAAAATGCTTTTAGGTCTGCAGTTCAATCTGACAGAGCTAGAATTCAAATTGCCGGAATATCAAGATTTGGATTATTGGAGTTATCAAGACAAAGACTTAGACCCTCGCTTGAAGAAACATACGATATTCAACATGTTCAGGTCCGTGGTACACGCTCTTTAGGTCAATCAATTCTGAGGATAATTGGCGAAGATGCTGCTAAAGAAAATACTGGTGAGATTCATGTTTATGTCCCAGCTGATGTTTCAAGCTATCTTTTAAATGAGAAAAGAAGAGACATAATTACAATTGAAAATACTTATCAAGTAAATATTCTAGTTATAGCTGACCCATATAAATCAAGACCATATTACAAAGTTGCTCGAGTAAAAGCTCCAGCTGGAAAGAAGTTATTTTCACATGAAATGACGCCAAATAGTCCGGAACCTTCGATGGATTGGCGAGATGTAAATTCAAATAAAAAATCATTAAAACCTCTGGTAAAAGTATCTGTTCCTCCGAGAATGCCCAAGACAAAAAATAAGAAAGGGTTTTTTGCATTTTTAAAATCTGTTTTTACTCTTAATATTTTTAAATCAACAAAGAAAAAAAATCTTAAAAATAAAAGAAAAAGAAACTATAAAAAAGGCCAACCGAAGACAAAAAATACCAGAAATGAAAATAGGCATAACAACAGAAACGTAAGGCCCAATAATAAAGGTAGAACAAACAATCAAAAGAAACCGGTTAATAAGACAGTCTCAAAACCAATTGTCATACCGCCAAAGAAAAACGAGAAAACAGCTGGCAAATCTGCACAAGTTAGTAAAACAAAAAAACCAACTGAAGATGTCGATGGAAACACATCCAATGACAAAACTTCAACATCTTCATCTCAAACTCCTGCGCCTACGCCAGCACCAACTCCTGCGCCTACGCCAGCACCAACTCCTGCGCCTACGCCAGCACCAACTCCTGCGCCTACGCCAGCACCAAAACCTACTAGAGCTTTAAACGATCCTCGATATAAGAGCGAATAAGTTGTCCAGAGATAGATGCATCAGGTGGAATAATAGGTAATTCATTAATATTAAACCACCTTGCATCTTCAAGCTCAGCATCATTCAAGATAATCTCACCCTTTTCATATTGACAAAAATAGCCTAGCATCAGTTGCGCTGGGAATGGCCATGATTGAGACGAGTAATATTTGATATTTGTAATCTCAACATTAACCTCCTCCTTTACCTCTCTAATTAAAGCCTCTTCAGCATTTTCACCAGCTTCAATAAAACCAGCAAGGGTGCTATACATGTTAGCAGGAAAGAATTTACTCCTTCCAAGCAAGATCTTATCTTCATCATGAATTAAGGTAATGATACAAGGGGATAGAGTAGGATATTTTGGGGCCAAATTACATGAGCATTCAAAAGCGCCCTCTTTTTCATTAAATGAATTTTGATTGCCGCAAATACTACAAAAACCATTATTTACTGACCATGCTTTAAGAATTGTTGCGCGTGATAATGTTAGGAAACTAGGTTGATCTAATACGCCTAGTATTTGTCTTAAATCTACAAATTGCACAACATCAGGATCCATAAATAGACCCAAAATATTTTGATCTTTTTTAATATCTAGAACATATACATAGCAACTATCAATAGATGCTATAGCTAAATAGGGGCCTAATTGATTTGTTAAATTTAAATCTTTTACGTCAAAACTATAAGTATTTTCAGTCTGATCATATAAAATCTTGTTATCGCAAAATATAATTAACTTAGAATCTTCTTTGAAAGTTTCGTGAAGTTCTCTGATTAATTTCATTTGAATTAGGATTTAAATATGATGAATGACTTATACAAAATGTTTCTAGGTAACTCGCCTGACTGGTACAAAAATACCATCATAGCGTTTTTAGTAATTAATCCTATGACTTTGTTAATTTTAAATGCAATGGATTTGAATGGAACATTCATTGTTGGATGGATGATTTTATTAGAATTTATATTCACTCTTGCACTTGCCCTGAAATGTTACCCTCTCCAACCTGGTGGTTTAATTACAATTCAAGCATTATTTCTTGGACTAACTAACTCATACTCACTGCTTCATGAAATTGAGCATAACCTTGAGGTTATTCTGTTATTAGTTTTTATGGTTGCAGGCATTTATTTCATGAAAAATTTAATGCTTACAATTTTTACAAAATTACTTCTTACTATTCATTCAAAAACAAAATTATCATTAATGTTTTGTTTTGTATCAGCTTTCTTATCAGCCTTTCTTGATGCGTTGACAGTCACAGCAGTCCTCATAGCTGTGGCAGTAGGTTTTTATAGAATCTTTCATTTAGCAAATTCTGGGCTAGCATTCTCTACATCAGCACACGATCATCTCGATGATAGCTCTCTCAATGAGCTTGGCATTGAAGACTTAGAAAGTTTTAAAGCTTTTCTCAGAGATTTAATTATGCATGGTGTTGTTGGTACAGCATTGGGCGGGGTTTGCACAATTGTTGGAGAGCCTCAAAATCTTCTTATTGCAAATGTTGCAGGCTGGGAATTTATTGAATTTATGATAAAAATGGCCCCTATTACTGTTCCAGTATTTATTGCAGGAATGATTACTTGTTTTGCCGTAGAAAAACTTAGTATCTGTGGATTTGGAAATCATTTGCCTCATAGAGTTAAGAATATATTTCATGATTACAATGCTTATGAAATTTCTCAAAGAACTGATGAGAGCAAATTAGAACTTTATATTGAAATGCTTGTGGGTGTTTTCTTGATTATCGCTTTAGCACTTCACTTAGCGGCAGTTGGAATCATTGGATTGGGTGTAATCATTCTCTTAACATCATTTAAAGGTATTACGCATGAGCATGACCTTGGTGATGCGTTTAAAGAAGCCCTACCATTCACAGCATTATTAGTTGTATTTTTTGGAGTTGTGAGTGTAATAGCAGATCAACAACTATTTACACCAATTATTACATATGTCTTAGCCCAAGAGGCCAGCAACCAAGCTCCAATATTTTTTGTGGCCAACGGAGTGCTTTCAGCGATAAGTGATAATGTTTTCGTTGCAACAATTTATATAAATGAGATCAAAGATGCATTAGATATGAATATTATAACTAGAGAGCAATTTGATAAACTGGCTATCGCCATTAACACTGGAACAAATATTCCGAGCATTGCAACGCCAAATGGCCAAGCAGCCTTTTTATTTCTTTTAACTTCATCTCTGGCACCTTTAATCAATCTTTCATACATGAGAATGGTGATTATGGCTCTACCGTATACTATTGTGCTCAGCATTGTAGGGTTTATATCAGTGGTTACATTTTTATAATTTAATGTCATTAAGTCATAAATTCTGCATTGCTCCGATGATGCAGTGCACGGATATACATGACAGATTTTTATTTCGCTTAATTACAAGAAAGGCTCTTTTATATACGGAAATGGTAACAACTGGGGCAATCATTCATGGCGGCTGTCTTGAGCAGTTAAATTTTAATAAAGAAATTGAGCATCCAGTAGCGGTTCAGTTGGGTGGTTCTGATCCAAATGAACTCGCCCAGTGTGCAAAAATATGTGCATCCCTTGGCTACGATGAAATAAATTTGAATGTAGGATGCCCTTCTGAAAGAGTACAGAAAGGGTCTTTTGGAGCATGCCTTATGCAAGATCCAGAATTGGTAAAAAACTGTTTAGAAGCTATGCAATCAGTTACAACGATTCCTATAACCGTTAAATGCAGAATAGGCGTCAATGATAGAGATGATGTAAATTTTTTGAACGATTTTGTCTCTAAGATTCTAAATCCGAACCTTAAAACGATTATTGTTCATGCTAGGGTTGCAATACTAAAAGGACTAACACCAAGGCAAAATAGACAAATTCCTCCTCTAAAATACGAAAATGTATATCAACTTAAGAAAGAATTTCCTACTTTAGAGATCGTAATAAATGGTGGAATTAAAGATGTTGATGAGTCATTGCAGCATTTAAATAAGGTTGATGGAGTGATGCTTGGACGAAGTCCCTATGATAATCCTATGATTGTGAGCAATGTTGATTCAGCTATTTTTGATGAGGAAGATCTGGGAGAGGATAGAAAAGCCATATTGAAAAAGTATTTACAGTATTGCATGGTGCAAGTTGATTTAGGGCATCCCCTCTCAAGAACACTCAAGCATATATTTGGCTTAAATCGTGGATTAAAAAATGCTAAAGCTTATAGAACCTTAGTTCTTGAAACAATGCAAAAAAATAATCTAGAAGCCACACTGGATGATTTAATCGCATTAGTCTAAACCTCAATCTAGTAAGAAATCATCCATGTCATCCACAAAATCATCAGGCTGATCTTCTCCATTGCTAGATTCAAATTCTTGATACTGCATGTAAGAATCTCTTATAAATGAATACCTATCACCAATAATAAGTGTTTCAACTTCTAGGTATCTCGCGCGAGTCTCTAAGGCATCAAGAGCTGTAATTCCAAGCCTTACATCTGTCTCCTCTATAGCAAATGTGCCACTAAGAACTGAGCTGACGCTTCTGCCTGCCAGCCCTCGTGGAGTGGACGGTCCATATATTGGAATCATTAAAAAAGGTCCAGATGAAACGCCCCAAGCTCCTAATGTTTGGCCAAAATCCTCATCATGTCTTTCAAGACCAAATCTTGAACCAACATCAATAAAACCTCCTAAACCAAGAGTTGAATTTATAAGGAATCGTGAAAAATCATTCAACGCAAGCAAGGGTCTGCCTTGTAGCAATTGATTGGCAGTATTATCTAGTTCATTTAAATTTCTAAAGAAATTACTGACTCCTACTTCTACAAAGTCAGGTGCTATAGACGTATAAACTTCAGCAGTTGGCTTAGCAAAATTATCATCAAGAAATTCATTGAAAGCCCATATTTTACGATTGTAATCTTCAAATGGATCGTCTGCAGCAACAGAATGAATGCTTAAAATTAAAAATAATAAAGTTAGATTAAATTTATTAAGTTTCATGATGTGATTTTCAACAACTCATTATAAATTGGCTTAAATAAATGTGATAACTGATTTGGATTAAAATCAGCTAATTCTTTTGATCTTGGAATGGATCCTAATACGTTTAAGCCAACCTCACTCTCAAGATTCAATGGTGGATAATCGGAGATTTGCTCATCAGAATGTGGGTAAATTGAATAAGACATATTATCAATTACTCCAAGAATTGGTATCTTGAGCTTATCAAACATTACCTTAGATTTGATTGTATCTTGAACAGCCAGCCTGCTCTGAGAAGTAACCAAGACAACATAATTTGGTTTTATTTCTGCAGCGACTGTTAAGTATGCGTCACCAGTGCCAGGAGGCATATCAATAAATAAATAATCTAAATCACCCCATTGCGTTAAATCCTTGAGCTGTTTAATGGCTCCACTTAACATCGGACCCCTCCACATAGCAGCTTTATCATTATCAAGAATAAATCCCATACTATTTAAAAAAATTTTGTTTATCTCAACAGGTATAAATGATTTTTTATTATCTATAGTTTTCACTTCTGGCTTAGAGTCAGAGACCTTAAAAAGGATATGCTGGTTAGGTCCATAAATATCAGCATCAAGTATTCCAACCTTAAAATCTTTTGCAAAATGCGATGCTAAATTAGCACAAATAGTAGATTTGCCTACGCCACCTTTTGCTGAAGCTACAGCTATTATTTGTTTGATGCCCATAGATATAATGTTTTGACTTATAATACTCGATTAGAAGTTAAATTGGGTCTCAAAAATTAATAAATCAAGGAAAATAATCGTAACCAATGCTCTTCCATATGCAAATGGAGAAATCCATGTCGGTCATATTTTAGAGCATATCCAAACAGATATTTGGGCGCGTTTTATGACCTTGATAAATCATGAAGTTTTAACTTTTTGTGCTGATGATGCTCATGGAGCACCAATAATGATGAAGGCAGATGAATTAGGTCTAGACCCAACTGAATTCATAGATCAAATAAAAAAAAATCACCAAGAATCGCTTGCTAAGTATGCTATTGAGTATACCAATTACCACTCAACTCACTCCAAAGAAAATGAAGACTTGGTTAGTGAAATATATCTTGATGCGAAATCATCTGGATATATATATAAAGAAGAGATCGAACAATGCTTTGACGAACAGAAACAAATGTTTTTAGCAGATAGATATGTTATTGGAAACTGCCCTAAATGTTCAGCAAAAAATCAGTATGGAGATGGTTGCGATGAGTGTGGGGCAACCTACTCTGCTACAGAGATTATTAATCCAAAATCTTCATTATCTGGAACTAGCCCAATAACAAAAAAATCTGAGCATGTTTTTTTTGATCTGAGTAAAGCAAAAAATAACCTTAAAGAATTTCTAGACACATCAGCCATACAAAAACCTATAGTAGGAAAATTATCTGAGTGGCTTGATGGCGAATTAAAAAGCTGGGATATCTCAAGGGATGCCCCCTACTTTGGATTTAAAATACCCAATGAAACAGATAAGTATTTTTATGTCTGGGTTGATGCTCCCATAGGTTATTTAGCATCAGCTGCTCATTGGGCTAATAAAAATTCCCTATCTTTAGACGATTTATGGAATAAAAATTCAGAATATGAAATACATCATTTTATTGGAAAAGATATTACATATTTTCATGGATTGTTTTGGCCCGCACTTTTAATGGACTCAAAATATAAACTTCCAGACAGCATTCATGTCCATGGTTTTGTGACTGTTAATGGGGAAAAAATGTCTAAATCAAAAGGGACATTCATTACGGCAGATCAATTTGCTGATGCTTGTGATCCTGAATTGCTGAGATACTACTTCGCTAGTAAATTAAACTCTAAAATTGAAGATTTAGATCTTAATCTTGAGGATCTAGCCAAAAAAATAAATTCAGATTTAGTTGGAAAATTTTCGAACATTTTTAGTAGATCAGCTCCATTTATTGCAAAAAATAATAATCGCTTAAGCGAGGATATGCATGAAGAGCACTTTATAAAATCTAAAAAAAATATTCTCAAAATACTTCAACACTACGAAGAGAAGGATTTTTCTAAAGCTACTAAATTAATTATGGAGATTGCAGATAATACAAATAGATTCATTAATGAACGTGCTCCCTGGAAACTTGATCAAGCGGAAGCACTTCGCGTTGCAACAACAGCAATTAATGTATTTAAAAATTTATGTATTTTGCTATCACCCGTAACACCAAAATTATGTCACCAAATGTTATTAATGCTGAATATTAATGACCTAAGTATAGAAAATCTAGATAAGGAATTAATTGATGTTGAAATCAATGAATTCAAACCAATACTTGAAAGAATTAAGCCATTAAACATTCAAGATTTTTACAAAAAGGAAGAAAAGATGAGCGAAGAAAATAACAATATTATTCAAATAGATGACTTTATGAAAGTTGACCTTAGGGTTGCGAGAGTTGCTGAAGCCAAACACGTAGAAGGTGCAGATAAATTACTTGCTATTAAATTAGACTTAGGTGAACTAGGAACAAAGAATGTATTTGCTGGAATCAAATCAGCCTATGAGCCCTCTGAATTGGAGGAAAAATTAGTTGTAATGGTGTATAACTTAGCTCCTAGAAAAATGAAATTTGGTATCTCGGAAGGTATGATTTTAGCGGCGAGCGATTCTGATGGAGGTATATTCGTAATATCTCCTGATTCAGGAGCTAAACCAGGACAAAAAATTAAATGAAATATGAAACAGACATACTGGTAATTGGTGCAGGCCCGGTCGGACTATTTACTGTATTTGAAGCGGGTCTATTAGGGCTGAAATGCACATTAATAGATAACTTAGATAAAGTGGGTGGTCAATGCTCTGAACTTTATCCAGAAAAACCAATTTATGATATTCCTGGAGTCCCCTCTCAAACTGCTCAAGAGCATGTAGATGCTCTAATCGAACAGATTAAACCATTCGAATATGACCTTCATCTCTCCCAAAGAGTTGAATCTATTCAGCCGGTTTCAAGCGAAGATGAGATCACAACTTGGGTTGTAAAAACTAATGAAGGTATTGAATGCATTACTAAAAATATTTTTATTGCAGCAGGTGCAGGTTCATTTGAACCAAGAAGACCTCCAAATATTGAGGATCCTGATAAATTTTTAGGTAATGGGGTAAGTTACGCAGTGAAATCTAAAAACCTATATAAAGATAAAAATTTATTTATATTTGGTGGCGGTGACTCAGCTTTGGATTGGACAGTAGAATTAGCAAAAACAGCAAAATCAATTAATTTAATTCACCGCAGGGATCAGTTTAGAGGCGCTCAACACACTGAAGCACAAATGAGAGAGTTGGTTGAAAGTGGGCATGTAAATCTTTTAACTCCCTTCCAAATTGAAGAAATTCTAGGAACTGATAGAGTCACAGGGGTAAAATTAAAGAATTTTGATACCAAAGAATCCATCACACATGATGCAGATGAATTATTGTTCTTGTTTGGGCTTAATAAGAAGTTAGGCCCCATTCTTGAATGGGAGTTAGAACTTGCTTCTAAAAAAGTCCTCGTAAACACAGAAGATTTTCAAACTAATAGAGATGGGATTTTTGCTGTTGGTGATATTAATGATTATCCTGGAAAATTGGATTTAATATTGTGCGGATTTCACGAGACAACTTTAGCGGTCCAAAAAGCTTTTCAAAGAATTTTTCCAGGAGAGAGAGTCCCATTTGGTTACACAACTTCTAATACAAAATTACAAAGAAAATTAGGAGTAACTGATTAACAGAAATGAGCAGCTTAATTGAGTTAATTAACGCAGAATTGCCTCAATACCAATGTGGTCGCTGTGAAACTCCAGGATGTCGTCCATATGCTGAAGAAATCTTAAATGGGTCTCCCCACAATAGATGCGTCCCAGGTGGCCAAGATACTGCAGATAAAATATCAAAAATACTAAATACAGATTCCCTTACATTGGATCATGACTATGGTCCAGAAATTAAGCCTCAGATTGCATATATTATTGAAGAAGATTGCATTGGATGTACTAAATGCATTGATGCTTGTCCAGTTGATGCAATCAACGGTGCAGCAAATTTGATGCATAACGTTATAAATGATTTATGTACAGGATGTGAATTATGCATTGAACCATGCCCAGTTGATTGCATAGAATTAATTGAAGTAAGTGAAGAACAATCACTAAAAATTAGAAAAGATTCTGATCATTTCTTTCAACTTAAAAATAGACTAATTCAACGGAAAAATAAAAAATCCAAATTAAATAAAAGTATTTCAGAAAATTTAAGTATTGCTGAATCAATAAATAAAAAATTAACGAATAGGAATATAGATAAAGAACAATCAATTAAAAAATTACAAACAGAAATGCTTAATGCTCAGAAAACTGAAAAATATATCACTACTTCAGATATAGAAAATCTCAAGAACCGACTATAGATTTTTTGCTAAGAGAGCATCGTAAATAGATATAGATTGTTTCTCAGATTCAATTATTAAACTCTTTACTCTGGCTGCTATTTCTTTTAATGACTCATCAGTTTCAGCGTCATTTTTATTTAAGAAATCTTTAGTCAAACCTATTACCCCTCCTGAATTTATCAAAATATCTGGTATAAAGATTATTCCCATTTGCTCTAATTCATTGGCAACTGTCCCATCAAGCAATTGATTATTTGCGCCTCCAGCAATGATTTTACAATTGAGATTATGAATAGATTCTTTTGTAAAGATAGCGCCCACAGCACAAGGAGAAAATAAATCACACTCAATTGAGAAAGCATCATCAACACATATAATATTTTTGTTATTAATTCCATCTAATTTTGATTGGTCTATATCTGATATAAACACCTTAGCTCCTGAGTTTGCTAAATGTTCAGCAAGGCGCATACCAACACTGCCAGCTCCCTGAATTGCAATTTTTTTATTTTTTAGACCTTCAGAAAAATATATTTCTATTGCTTGTTCAATTGAATAAAAGAGGCCTTTTGCAGTAAATGGTCCGGGATCCAAATTATCAAAAACATGATCAGTATGATGTTTAATGAACCTAATATCCTCAAGAGTTATGCCTATATCTTCAGCAGAAATATACGAACCTTTTAGAAGATTTAAAAAAGAAGCAAATGATCGAAGCATGTCTTCAGATTTATTGCCTTGGTCAAAGATTACAGCTTTTCCGCCTCCAAATGGAATATTTGCTATATTATTTTTATCTGTCATTCCTCTAGATAAACGCAAAACATCATTCAATCCGGCTTCAAACGAATCATATTTTCTATATCTACAGCCGCCAATAGCTGGGCCTTTTACAGAACTGTGAATAGCAATTAAGGATTTAAGTCCTACTAGCTCATCTTCATAATAATAAACTTTCTCATGATTGAACTCATGATGTGAAGATACGTTAATCCCATTAAAATTTATATCTGTAATATCTTTAAAAATCATATATGTATGAAAAATTTCGTTTATATTATACGTGCATATTAAAGGGGTCATATGTTAAAGGAAAGGTTTAGAAAATTTTTACCTGTTGTCGTTGATCTGGAAACAGGTGGATTTGATTCTAAAAAAAATGCTATTTTAGAAATCGCTATCCAGTTGATCGATGAGGAAGATTCAAGGTTAGTCTTAGGGGAGTCTCATAGATTTCACATAGAGCCTTTTGAGAATCTAATTGTAGCTAAAGACGCTCTTGAGTTTCTTAAACTGGATTTAAATCACCCATTAAGAGTGGCAGTTGAAGAAAGATTTGCTCTTCAAGAAACTTTTAAAATAATTAATAAACAAAAAAATAAATATGAATGCTCAAGAGCTATATTGGTTGGTCACAATGCATTTTTTGATCACAGTTTTCTTCTGGAAGCATGTTTAAGAAATAACATTAAAAAATCTCCATTTCATCCCTTCTCTTTAATTGATACAGTGAGTTTAGGAGTGCTTGCAACAAAACAGACTGTTTTAGCAAGAATATGTAATGAATTAGACATCTCATATGATAATGAGGAGGCTCATAGTGCAGCATATGATGCAATGGTTACTGCTCAGGTTTTCTGCAAGATCATTAATAATTTCGATCTAAATTAAAATTTTTACAAACTCAGGGAATCCCCAACGTGCCTACAACTTGTGTGCATAAGATTAAGCTGTTTATAGGACTCCTTAATGCTTAGTAAAAAGCTTATTAAACCTCTTGTTTGTTTAGGGGCAACACCCGTTGGAATTAGATATCTAGCATTTAATTGTGTTTGAGCTAATTTTGCTTGATTGAGATCCATTGAAACTTGAACTAATCCAAAAACCTTAACCATGTCTACGGTGACAATACATGCATCAACATTATCTAGTTCAAGCTTTGGATTAAACATATGAGGCTCATGAAAAACCTTTGATCTAGAGTCACTTAATAAATATGAAAATGTTGTCGTATTATATGGCTTGCCTGCTTTGCAAATTTTGATTGTTAATGAATTAAGCTCATAAGTGTTATTAGAAGTAACCACATTTATATTGGTAAAACTTAATTTTGATAAAATTTTTGAAGCTTCATGAGTTGTATATATAGGTATATTTTTTTTGAAGATCTTCAATGATTCTTCATCCAGATGATCTGAAAAATGGGCGGTAATAATAATATGGGTAACCTTATCAATTAGATTGTATTTTAATAGGTATGGTGTCTGAGTTGAATCACGATTTAACAGCCAATTATATCTAGGGAAGACTTGCTTTTGTGTAAGCCATGGGTCTACAACGATCAAATCATCTTTATTTGAATAAACCCATGATTGATAGTCGTCACCTCTTATAATTTGCATTTATGTATAATTTCATAAATGAGAATAAATACCATAGTGATAATGATTATCATTAAAAAAATACCTTAAATCAATGCTTTACATATTAGATAAAACAAAATACATTATGTCGTGAAACTAATGAATGCAATACGGAGATAACATGGAAATGAAGGAAATAAATTCAAATGAAGTATGTGACATATTAAATGAAATCATGGAATACGAACTTGCTGGTGTGGTTCGTTATACACACTCCTCTTTGATGGTTACAGGGCCCTATAGATTACCGATAGTTACATTTCTAAAAGAGCAAGCTACTGAATCAATGCTTCATGCTCAGCAAGCTGGAGAATTATTAGTTGGACTAGACGGGCATCCAAGCCTTAGGGTTGCAAAGATAGAAGAAACCCACAGGCATTCTATTAAAGATATTTTAGAAGAAGGACTTGAGCATGAATTGCACGCTTTAAGTTTATACAAAAAATTACTTATGAGCGTTGCTGATGCATCTGTTTATTTAGAAGAATATGCTAGAAGCATGATAGGCGAAGAAGAGCAACACTCACTTGAGCTTAAAGCGATGCTAAAAGACTTTGGCTGATATTTAAGAGGCTGCTTCCTTGATAAGGCTTTGCAGATCACCGGACTCATGCATTTCGGTTACTATGTCACATCCGCCAATTAACTCACCAGTAACGAAAACTTGTGGGAAAGTTGGCCAATCTGAAATGCTTGGTAAATTTTCTCTTATATCTTGATTTTCCAGGATATCAACATAGGAAAATTCAGCACCGCAATCTATTAAAGCTTGCACTGTTCTTGCAGAAAAGCCACATTTAGGCTCATAAGGCGATCCTTTCATATAAATTAGAATATTATTATCTTTAATCTGGCTTTTTATTTTATCTTCAATTGACATTAGTCTTTCCTAACTGATTCGATGTATTTAATTATGGTGTCCTCAAACCCAAATTTCAATGCATCTGTGATAATTGCATGGCCAATTGAGACTTCATCCACCCTTCCACACTCTATTAAATGAGGAAGATTATCTAAATTCAAATCATGTCCTGCATTAATCCCAAGGTTTAGGCTTTGTGCCTCATTAATACATTTTACAATTTCATTTTTAGTGATGTTGAAATTATCTAAATCTTCAACTTGTTGATAATTTGCAAATGGGCCTGTATAGATTTCAATTCTATCAAATCCGATTTGCGCAGCATATTCGACAGAATTAATATTGGCATCAATAAATAAACTTGTTCTTAGAGGGTATTCTTTCAAAGAGTTTATAAAATCTTTTAATGCTTCATCTCTATACCCTGGTTGCCATCCATGATCTGAAGTGATTTGCAGCAAATCATCAGGTACTAAAGTTACTTGGCTTGGTAGTGACTGGGTGCACAATTCTTGAAAGCCCACGAAATCTCCATGAGGCAAAGAAAATGGATTACCTTCTAAATTAAATTCAATATTATGATCCTTACAAAGCTTAGAGATACTTATTGCATCAACAGATGTGGCATGACGATGGTCAGGTCTGGGATGCAAAGTTATACCGTCAACTCCAAGATCAATACATTTTTTTGCATAATCGATAAGCGATGGGTTGTCATTACCTCGAGAGTTTCTAATCAAAGCAATTTTATTTAAATTAACGCTAAGTTTCATAGAAGATCAATGGGCTAGTCTCTATTTTTAAAATCATCAACATTGAGATCAATTGAATTGATATCATTAGGTTGAGTAATACATGACTCATCCCAAAAAGCTCTTCCACTTATAATTTTACCTTTTTCATTTACGATAAAATGATCAACAATTGAAATATCCATGCCTGAATTATCATTGATATTTCTTACTTGCATGACAGCTTTCAAAATACCCTCATTGGCACAAATGATGGTTTCAACATTTGTAGGTTTGATTTGCATTCCCTCTGAATGGCCAAAATCCCAAAAGTCGCATATGGCTTCAATGCCGACACAAGGGTCTGCGCCTACTGGATCTTCAAAAATAGCCTCGTCATCCCAAAGACTTTTAAATAATAATTTATCATTATTATCATATGCAAGAACATAGCCATTTAATGCTGCTTGAACCTTATCTTTCATGTTTTTTCCTATTTTTGAATACCTTTTTCTTTTAAAAGTATCTTAGTAAATTTATCCTCTGGGTTTATAGGCGACACTTGCTCCCATATCCGATCATATTCAGAATGCTGAATCAGCCATTGATCATTAATTTTTATATATTTATCTTCATACAAAGCAGTTCCTTGTGTAACGCTGCCTAGATCAAAATTATAAAAGATGTCCTGCAGATACCATTTGCCAGTTGCCTCAGTTTGTGAACTAACATCTATCTCTGGGTGATGAGCCGTGTGCATAGCAGCAGTTTGATTGTGAAAGGCATGGGTAAGGCTATCTTTGATAGTATCTTTACCCTCAGATTCCCATCTGTAAGTACCTCCTCGATAATCAATTGTTATATCGGGTGCAAATACATTATCAAGTAAATCAAAGTCAGCCATATCTATCGCTCTAAAGTATCTGTGCTTTAGATTTTTAATTTCTTCAATATCAATTAATTTTTGTAATTTATCCATCTTTAATCACCTAAGATAGGCTTGGCCTCCATCCAGCATGATGGTTGATCCAGTAATGTAATTCATACCATCAGATAAAATATGACAAACTGCTTGCCCAATATCATCTTTACAGTCACCCACCCTTCCGAGTGGAATGGTTTTAAGAAATTCACTTGCTTCTTCAGGATGTTCATTCATCCACCAGTCCATGCCAGTTGATTTGGCCAATGGCATTATACAATTCACTAAAATATTATCTGGACCCCATTCAACAGCTGCAGCCCTTGATAAAGAACGAATTGATTCTTTTACTGCAGCATATGCACCATAAGAATTTGAATCAGGCCTTAAAGCAGAAGAGCTAGCCAAGTTAATAATTTTGCCATCTCCTTTGAGATATGGATGACTTGCTTTCATAAAACGGAATGTTGCCAATGGTCCTGAATCCCATCCATTTACAAACGACTCATCTGTAACATCTAAGATGTTTCCTAATGGAACTTCTTGAGCATTATTTACTAGAATATTTAATGAATTAAATTTCGAAAGTGTTGATTCTATGGAGCTAATAATTGATTCATTATTTTTAACATCACATTCAAAAGCTATGGCTGATCCACCCTCTTGATTTATTTCACTAGCAACAGATTCAACTTTAGAAAGAGTCCTGCCAACCAAACAAACGTTTGCGCCATGAGAAGCAAGTGCGCGAGCAATGCCTTCACCAACACCTTGTCCAGAACCGGTAATTAATGCAGTTTTATCTGAAAAATCCATGTTAAAAATTTGAGCCAGTAATATCTTTTGCGGCTAAATAGCCAAAAGTCATAGCTGGACCAAGTGTTGAGCCTGGGCCAGGATAGGTTGGCAATAAAGCAGTGGAGCAATTACCACATGCGTAAAGTCCCTTGATGGGTTTGCCTTCTTTGTTGAGAACCCTTGCATTAGTATCTATAACAAGACCACCAGCAGTACCCATTTCACCCGGATACAAAACCATGCAATAAAAAGGTCCTGTTTCTAGTGGCGCAAGGCATGGATTGGGTGTAACTGATGGATCACCATAATATCTATCATAAACACTGTCACCACGTTGAAGATCAAGATCTTTCCCTGTCGCAGCATATTTATTAACTTTTGCCTGAGTTGCTAGAAGACCTTCAACATTAATACCAGCAATATTCGCTAACTCTTCCAAAGTTTCACCCTTGGATAAAAAAGATGGCGTCCACCACTCTTTGGGAACAGCAGAATCTGGTTGCATGGACGATTGAAGCAAGGGTCCACAAGGACGATTTTTTCTAAATGTACTATCAAAAATCATGAAACAAGGAGCGCAGGGGTTGCCTTCTGCATATTTCTCAAACATATCATTAACAAAACTGACATAGTTTTGAGATTCATTTGAAAATCTCTCACCATTTTTATTTACAGTAAAGTTACCAGGCATGGATTTATCAACCATTGAAAGCCAGCCTTTATCCTGTCCAGGAACTTTCATTACTGTGGACCACCAACCAGTATCCATTTGATGGGTATCTGCTCCTAACCTTAATGCTGCTTTTAAAGCATCACCTGTATTAAATGTATTGGCAGCACTCCATTCTATATTTGTAGGTTTTGGTAAATATTGATCTCTCAAATTTTGGTCTTTTTCGAACCCTCCAGAAGCTAGAATAACCCCTTTGTTCGCTTTAATATTTATGTCAGTATTATTTTGACTGGCTCTAATACCTATGACTGAGCCATTTTCGTCAATGAGATCAGTCATTGATGTTTCTGTCCACAAATCTACATTTCTATCTTGCAAGGATAAGATTAACCGTGCAACGCCTGCATTACCCATTGTAAGCCTGCGGTCTTTCCACCCCCACTTAAATCTCATAGGTATATCTAAAATATATTTGGTAAATAATTTAGCAAACAAAGATTTCCAACCAGGTAATGCTCCTAATAATAACTGACCCTCGACCTGAGTAAAATTCATATTTATTGGGCCCATGGTAAAAGCAGTTTGCGGATGTTGCTCTCTTAATTTGCCTAGACCTTTACCAAGTTTAGTTCCATTTATCGGTTCTGGCTCCATGGATCTGTTACCAGCTTTACCCCCGGGGTTGTCAGGAAAGTAGTCAGGATAATGAGCTAAATTTCTATATTTAACTTGAGAATTTTCGTGAAGATAATCAATCATTTTTGGGCCTTCAGAAAGGTAGGTCTCAACCAATTCATCTTTGATTTTACCTGGTGGTGAGACACTATTTATATAGTCTCTAGCATCTTCATTAGAATCATCAACGTTCTCAGCTTTGGCATATCTATTGTTTGGTATCCATACTCCACCACCAGAAGTCGCAGACGTTCCTCCAAACTGATCGCTTTTTTCTATTACTAAAGTTTTTGCTCCGCCATCGTGACTGCATAAAGCAGATGTTAAGGCTCCATTCCCAGAACCAACCACTACAACATCAAATTCATAATCCCATTTCATAATATTAATTTTTTCTTAAATTGTAACTAATTCACTATAACCTAAATGGAATTTTTTAAAAAAATTGAATTAATCTTTTTTGTTATTGACAAAATTTTGCTAGTTGATACTCGCAAATTATTTTTATTAATGTCTATAATCTACTTTTATATATAGGTTAAGAAATTATGAAAACAGACATTTGTAAAAAACTAGGGATTGAATATCCAATTTTTGCATTTACACATTGTAGAGATGTTGTTGTTGCGGTAAGCAAAGCTGGAGGAATTGGTGTTTTAGGAGCTGTGGGCTATTCTCCTGAACAACTTAAAGAGGAGCTTGATTGGATTGATCAGCACATTGGAGAATATCCTTATGGAGTAGATACAGTCATACCTCAAAAATATGAAGGCATGGATGAAAAAAACCCTGAGCAGTTATTAGAATCTTTACAAAAAATGATACCTGACGGCCATAGAAAATTTGTAGAAGATCTTTTATCAGCAAATGGAGTTCCTGAGGCTCCTGAAACTAATGGACCTAAGGGCGGTTTGCTTGGGTGGACAGAAGCTACTGCTGAGCCTCAAATTGAAGAAGCTCTAAAACATCAAAATGTAAAATTAATTGCAAATGCTTTGGGTACCCCGCCAGCAGATATGATAAAAAAAATTCAAGATAAGGGCGTTCTAATCGGTGCCTTATGTGGAAAAATTAAACAAGCAGTGGCTCACAAGGAAGCTGGCTTAGATTTTATAATTGCTCAAGGTGGAGAAGGCGGCGGTCACACGGGAGAAATTGGGAGCATTGTATTATGGCCTCAGATTGTTGATGCGGTTGATGGTTTGCCAGTTTTGGCTGCTGGTGGTATTGGCAATGGAAGGCAAATGGCTGCTGCAATGTCTACCGGTGTTCAAGGTGTTTGGTGTGGCTCTTTATGGCTAGCCGTGGAAGAAGCTGCAGCCCAACCAGCTGAAAAAGATTCTTATCTCAATGCTACTAGTGAAGACACAATTAGAAGCAAGGCATGGACAGGCAAACCTGCAAGAATGCTAAAAAATAAATGGACTGAGGCATGGGAAAATCCAGAAAATCCAGATCCACTTCCTATGCCACTTCAAGGAATGATTACATTTGATGCAATGAGACGAACATCGATGTATGCAGGCTCAGGAAATACGCAAGAAGTTTCATTTAATGCTGCTGGTCAAGTCATAGGGCAAGTGAAACAAATTGAGTCTGTAAAAGATGTAATTTTTAGAATAATTAATGAATACTTAGACTCAGTTGAGAGATTAAACGAATTACTGCCAAAAGAATAAATTAGATAATGCTTGAAGAATTATTTGGTGAACTCAAAAATCTTCTTTGGGGCATAGGAATTATTTCAGTTGCGATAGTAAGCTTATTATTATTACCAAAAAAAATATCCTACAAACTTGGAGAGCATCCAGTAATTTTATTGGTAATATTTAGCGGGATTATGCTAGCAGTAATAAGAATATTTAATTAATATTTACTCGCCCCACATTCCTGCAAACTCAAAAGCTTCGGCGACCTCATCGCCAACAACCCAGGCATCGTGACCTGGCTTAATGGAATATGCGTCACCAGCAGTATAAGTTGCTTCTGTTCCATCATCATGTCTACAACAAATCGAGCCGCTAATAATTACTCCTAAATGAGAGGCTTGGCAGGTATTAGTTCCAATTGATGGTTTCACATCTACAGACCATTTCCAACCAGGCTTTAATGTCAATCTAACTACTCTTTGACCGCCAACATTTACAGCTTCAATTTTTGCATTATTGAATGAAGTATTAATTTCCTCCGCATCTACAAAACTTTTTACTTCTATTGAACTCATGTGTTACTCCTTATTTATTGGTTATTAAAATTATATGAATAATCTTCAACAAGATGAACAAAGGCTTTAACACCATTGTCTAAGGCAGCATCATCGACATAAAAAAATGGTGAATGGTTAGTTGGGCTCTCTTCCACATCAGCAGGATTCACACCAAGATAAAAAAACAATCCTGGAACTTTTTGTGCAAAAAATGAGAAATCTTCAGCTCCGGTTCTTGGAACTTTTGCTTCATAATAATTGCCATTTGCAGCAGCTGATAATGATGATGAGAGGGTTTTAACTAAATTATCATCATTAACGGTTACGGGATAACCTCCATAAACTTTAAACTGCACGTTTGCTTTGGCGTGATGGGCTTCAGCGATGTTTTCTGCTATTAACTTAATTTCATCACGGATTTGATCTGCATAAGAATCTTCAAATGTTCGTATTGTGCCCTCTAAAAAAGCTGATGCTGGAATAATATTATTCCGCGTTCCTGCTTTCATAATACCTACTGTAACTACCGCCTGACTATCAAGAAGGTTTAATCTTCTGCTTACAATTGTCTGAAGTGAGGAAACAATATCTGATGCAACAACAATGGGGTCAACACCATTCCATGGTCGAGATCCATGAGTTTGTTTTCCTTCAATAATAATTCTGTAGGCTTCTGCTGATGCCATAAAAGGTCCAGGTTTTGTCCAAATCTGACCATGATTTGCATTTGAGACATGCATTCCAAATATAGCATCTGGTGTTTCAGCATCAAAAATCCCTTCTTTGAGCATTAGCTCAGCGCCACCTTCTTCACCCTCTGGAGCGCCCTCTTCAGCCGGTTGAAAAATTAATAAAATATCCCCATTTAGCTTGTCGGTATTTCTCGATAGAAAGCTAGCGACTCCAAGCAATACTGCTATGTGGGCATCATGACCGCATGCATGCATAACCCCAACTTCATTTCCTTGATAGGTAGTTTTAACTTTAGATGAAAATGGGAGGTTAAGCTTTTCTGTAACTGGTAAACCATCAATGTCAGCTCTAAGCGCAATTAGCGGGCCTGGGTTTTGACCTCTAATAAATGCAGTAACACCAGTGATACCATAATCTGTATTTGGCTCAAGACCCATTTCAGTTAATGCCTCAACTATTGATTCTTGCGTTTTGTATTCTCTGTTTGAAAGTTCTGGATACTTGTGAAAATGATGTCTCCAATCAGTAACCTTTGTCATAACACCTTGTAAGTCTGTATCCAATTGAGATTTTAAGTCATCTGCCACAATGGGATTTATAAGTACAAATAATACAAAGAACGAAATTAAATTTTTCATCGTCTATCCTCTCTTAAAAACATTTATAAAAATAGCTGGGGTTGAATCCATATATTCATTAAAGTCTGAACGTCTTTCCAATGAACGTTTATCCATCATTGAAACTGACGCAATCGCAATCAAAGCGTACATAATTAAAGAGCCTATTAAAAGCCATGCATAGGTTAAATTGGTTGCCAAAGCAAAAACAAAGAGGCTAAACCAAAATAGTATTTCTCCGAAATAATTTGGATGACGTGAGTAATACCATAGACCTGATTTCATGGTTTTAGGCTCAGAAAGATTTTTTCTAAAATTATACATTTGCTGGTCAGAAAAAATTTGGATGATGACTGCTGCTATAGCCAAAAAAGCAGCTAATATATCTAAATTATTTAATTCGTTACCCGAATAAGCAAGAGCATAAATCATTGGAAGTAATGCCATATAAACACAAAGTGTTGGAATAAGATGTATCGAACCAAAATCTACTATGAAGTACTGAAATTTATTATTTGTTTTCCCCTTCATCATGATGTAGCGCCAATCTTCATGCGAAAAGCCTTCCCACGATCTCATCCAGTTATAGGTTAATCGGATTGCCCAAAACAATAAGCATGCATGCATTAAAAATGCTCTTTGCACGTTTCCTGTAGAGGAGATATCTGCCCAGCACATGATGGTTAAAACAACAGGAATGACTGACCAAAAAGCATCATACCAGCTAGAGTTTTTGAAAATCACACTTAAAAAATATATAAAAATTGTGGCCTCAATATGACAAATAAATACTTTAAATATTAACGATGATTCAGGAAAAAGGTTCCAAGTAAACAGCATAGAATAAATACATGCTATGTAACCCACTAAAATGACTGATAAATGTAAAAGTTTGGTTTTCATTTGATATTAATTAATTGTTTAGGTTGATGGTAATCATTATTTATTGAGATGAGAGGGATGGACTGCAAGCTAATTAAGTCTTGAAGATTATTGTTTAATGAATCGTACAATGTGTTTCTTTGGTGTAAATTTAAGTTTAATTCACTTGCAATTCCTACAACCTCCTCCAGTCGAAGCTCTTGACCAAAAGAGGCACCGGCAGACCTTGTAATTGATTCATTCATCAAAACTCCTCCGATGTCGTTTATCCCAGAAGATAATAGAAATTTTAACCCTGGAAGCCCCATTTTAACCCAAGAACCTTGAATATTATTAATCTGACCTTGGAACAAGATTCTTGCAACAGAATGCACCAAAATTGTTTCTTTGAATGTGGGTCCGGGTCTAGCTTGGCCGCGCCTAAATATTGGCGCCTCATCTGCAACAAAGGGCAAAGGAACAAATTCTGTTATACCATTAGTTCTCTTTTGTAGGTTTAAAAGCTCTAATAAATGATGAGCAACATGGGCGGTTCTCTCTATGTGACCAAACATCATTGTTGATGTTGTAGGCAATCCCACAGAGTGAGCAGTTTCAATAATTTTGATCCATTGTTTGCTAGTAAGTTTATCGGGACAAATAATTTTTCTTATATCATCATGCAAAATTTCTGCAGCCGTTCCTGGGAGTGAGTTCAATCCTGCTTTTTTTAACTCTAAAAGAAACTCTTTAGCAGAAATATTTAAAGTTTTTCTACCATGATCAATTTCTAAAGGAGAAAAGGCATGAATATGAATTGACGGTGAGGCTGATCTAATTGCCTTCACAATTTCAAGATAGGTTTCACCAGAATATTTTGGATGTATTCCGCCCTGTAAACAGACTTCCGTAGCACCTCTATCAATTGCTTCGTTTGTTCTTCGAATAATCTCTTCGTGTGAAATATTATATGGTTTGCCTCTTAGGTCATCATGCCCCCTGCCTTTGGAAAAGGCACAAAAATTACATTTAAAAGAGCAGATGTTTGTATAGTTAATATTCCTATTAACAACAAAAGTTATGTCTGATCCATGCATTTGTGATTTAACATCATTGGCATAATCAGTCACATATTTAAAATCATTATCTGATGTCTCAAGGAGCTGCTGTATATTCTCAATAGATGGATTTTTTTCAACTTTTTTAATCGTTTGACGAATACTAGAATTAAATACAGCATCAGGATATGAGGGTATTTTATTGCTAATTCCTGACCTCCAGAAATCAGAACGAATAAGAGACTTAGAATCAGTTATTTGGAGTAGCTTGGAAGAAATTCTACGTGTTGAAAAGGTATCAAGATCATTAAAATACTTTGGATACAAAGTTGCTCTTGGTTCTAGAGATTGATTTGAAATTGAGGCTATTTGATTTAGCTTTTCTATTTCAGGCCAAGGTGCCTCTGGGTTTACATAATCCTTAGTAACTGGTGATATTCCTCCAAAATCATTTATTCCAGACTGAGATAGCTGTTTAATATAATCTGAATTTAGATTGGGTGGGACCTGCAGGCTAATATCACCAGGCAAGATCAATCTGGCCATTGCAATTGTCCACATAAGCTCATCAAATGATGGTTCGCTAGCATTTGCCATCAATGTATTAGGCTTTGCTTTAAAATTCTGGACTATCACCTCTTGGATATGGTTGTGTGTGAGATGCAATTCAGCTATTTTGTGCAATGACTCTAAGCGCTCTAACCTTGTTTCACCTATTCCTATTAATATTCCAGTGGTAAAAGGAACTTTTTGTTTTCCAGCTTCCTCCAAAGTCTTCATTCTGAAAAGAGGATCTTTGTCTGGAGATCCATAGTGCGGGTTACCTTTTTCAGTAAGTCGAGATGATAAAGACTCAACCATCAGCCCCATAGAGCCACTTAGGGGTTTGAGTTTAGTAATTTCATCAACAGTCAAGCAACCAGGATTTAAATGTGGTACAAGAGATGTCTCATTTAATACAGCTTCAGCACATGCAGCCAAATAATCATTTGTTGTCTTATAACCATTATCTAACAACCACTCTCTTGCTGCTCTGTATCTCAATTCTGGCTTATCACCCAACGTAAATAAGGCTTCATAACAACCATTAGCCTCGCCCTCTTTAGCAATTGAGATGACTTGGTCAATTGATAAATATGGTGATTCAACTTTTTTAGGAGTTTGAGCAAAGGTACAGTAATGACAAACATCGCGACATAAAAATGTTAAAGGGATAAAAACCTTTGGGGAATAGGTTAATAAATTTTTATAATGTGCTGTTTTCTTATCGAAAGAAGCTTTTATCAAAGTATCAGATAAACAAATATTAGCTAAGGAACTTAATTCAGAAAATTCAACTGATCCAGAAGCAATTAATTCCTTTAAGGTTTGGTTTGACTGTTCTTGAATTTTCAACGATCTAACTGTTAATGTATTTAATTAGTTTGAAGTAATCTTCCTCGGAGTCAAGGTCATCTTGAAGGCTTTCAATTGAAATATCCTGATAATTCAATCTATTATTTTTAAATTCATGCATAAAAAGATTGTAACTATTGAGTCCAAATTTTAGATCAAAGGAAATTGCTGAATTAAACATCAAACAATTTGTACCCTGCATCGAAAGATCAGAAATAATACTAACTTTTTTAATGTCAAAGGAATGAGCTAACTCATGAAGATCCGGTTCATTTATTTTAGGGAGATCTGCATGCATGATTAAAATAATGTCATTGGTTGTTTGCGCATAGATAGCTTCATTTAGACCATCGTTTAATGATGAGTTTGTGAAATATGAAGTTGAATAGTCTAGTTGTAAGCTCTTGTCATTTGTCACAACTGTTATTGAATTACAGATTTTAGAGTTGTGCAAAGTATCAATAGTTTTTTTTGCCATTGAGGCAGCTAAAACTTCTCTTTCAGGTGAGGTAATAATATTCGCTAATCGATTCTTTGAAGATGAAAACTTTTTAATCGGTATAAATGCAGAGACATTCATTTATTTTGATTCAAGCTCATCAATGATTCTCTTGGCAAGTGCATTTTTTTTATCAACATTGTTCATAATTAAATCAGCAATATGCACCTCATAACCTAGATCATTTAATTCATTGGACTCACTTACATCAGATGAATCTATAAAAATTCTTTGTGAGTAATTATTATAAAAATTAGCAATAGTTTTTACACTTACTTCTTGGCCGAGTTCTTGCATCATTTTTGCTGTTGGTCCTTTTAATGACTGAGCATTAACAATTGGACTAATAGTTGTAACATTATGCGAATAATCATGTAAATAATTTTTTAGTTTGGGTAACTGGAGCATTGGATTAATGCTTACATAGGGATTTGATGGGCATATGATGATTTCATCATAAGTTGACAAATCAAGGTCTTTGTTAAAATCTGCCTTATCAAGACCCTTGAAAACAAAATCAGTTACAGGTGGCTCGCATTTCAATTTAACAAAATATTCTTGAAATGAAAGCAACCTATTTTTTGTTTGTATATAAGTTTCAACAGATTGATTGCTCATTGGAAAAATAAATTTTGGCAGATTGAATGACTCACACAAATTATGTGTTGCATCTGTAAGAGATTGTCCTGAATTAATTAAATGTGTTCTTTGAATATGTGTTGCTAAGTCTTTGTCTCCAAGCTGAAACCATGTTTCTCCCTCCATATCAGACAAAGCTGAAAGCATATTCCATGTCTCATCTTTTCTTCCCCAGCCCTTTGATGTATCGGATTCACTGGCAAGGGTATACATCACAGTATCAAGATCAGGACAGATTCTTAAACCAAGATGCGTGAAATCATCTCCAGTATTAACGGCAATAGTTAAGTTATCTGAGTCAATTGAATTTTTAAATCCCAAGGCAAGCTTGGCTCCACCAACACCCCCACATAACAACAAATAATTCTTCATCTGAACAAGTCCTCTTCCTCACTTCTAATTAAAGATCGAGAGTCGCTAAGATTATTTTGTTTAAATTGATAGCCTTTGATTAATACAACAGGTTTTTTTTGTGCAGCCTGGCCCATCAATAATGATGAAGCTGCAGCTAATTCATCAGCAATACCTATTTGAGTTACTTTTAACTCATTATCATAAAGATCTTTTTTTCCTCGTTCATCTAAAAGACATTCAATGTTATGACTCCCAATCGTAAAGCCTACTATTCCATTTCTAAAAGGTCTGCCCATCGTATCGGTGATAATTACAGATATGTTTTTTTGAAAGTATTTAGATATAGATTCTGAAATCTTCTTTGCTGATTTATCAGGATTTTCTGGTAACAGCAAGACAATGTCCTTAAGTTGATCGATGTTAGACCTATCAATTCCTGCGTTTGCATGAATAAACCCTAATTTATGCTCAACAATTAATACTCCCATTCTATAGCGGACTACCTTTTGAGATTCATCGAGTATTGCTTGGATAAACTTTGGATCTTTATCAATTTTTGTAGATAAAGTCATAGCCTCTTCTGAAGGGTCCAATTGTGAGATATCCAGATATCTATTTTCTGATTTAGAAATAATTTTTTGAGCTATTGCAATGACATCCCCATCATTAATTGATATTGATTCAGAGGTTATAGCACGGATGATTTCTTTGGATACATCTTGTCCTGGCTGAATAAGCGGAAGTGTCTCTAGAGCAATGAGGTTAATAGAACTGATAATACTTCTCTTG
>JAQWJG010000059.1 GCA_029248485.1 SAR86 cluster bacterium
CTGAGCTCGAATTGAGCAAAACTCAGAATATTCTTAAAGATAAAACCATAGGAGATGTGAGGCTCATGATTTTAGAATGAAAATTAGAATAGCAACTAGACGCTCTCCACTAGCAATGCTTCAAACCCATGAAGTCATAGAGCGGATTAAACTATTTAGTCCTGAATCTATTTGCGAGATTGTCCAGATGGAATCAGAGGGCGATCTTACAGATGCGCCCTTACACACTATTGGTGGAAAAGGCTTATTTGTATCGAAGTTAGAGACTGCTATAGCAAATGGCGTTGCTGACATAGCTGTTCACAGCCTAAAGGATGTGCCTGCATTCATAGATTCTCAATTTAGCATTGCCGCAACTTTGCCAAGAGAGGATGAGGGGGATGCGATTCTTTTGAAAGAAGGCTTAACCATCGATGATTTATCTAAAAATCTCAGAATTGCTACATCTGGACCTAGAAGAAAATCTCAGTTACTTGCCATGAACTCGAAGTTAAACATAGTCCCAGTCAGAGGAAATATTCAAACCAGAATTAATAAAATGAATGTTGATAGCTTAGATGGTTTGATCGTGGCCAAAGCTGCATTGAATAGATTGAACATTCAACACCAAAATATGTACACATTTTCAGAGGATCAAATGTTACCCGCAGCAGCGCAAGGAGCAATTGGCATAGAAATCAATGCAATTGAGCTTGAATCTGATATAGGTAATTTGCTGAAATTGTTAAATGATGAATCAACTTATCAAGCTACAGCAATTGAAAGAACAGTTGTTGCATCTCTAGAGGGTAATTGCCTGTCTCCAATTTCTGCTCTATGTAAAATTGAGGCTCAAGATGCAGAGCTGAAAGTAAGGGTATCTAATCAGAATGGATCAAAAGTTTATAATGAGGCAGTCAAATTTAACCTAGATAACAAAATTGATGCTTTGCAAAGATTTATAGAAACCCTGATTCAAAATGGCGCTAAAGAAATTATTCAACAATAAATGATTGTAAATACTAGGCCCCTCGATCTAAGCCAAAAAACTAATTCTTTACTTACAAGATCCCAGCAAAGCTTTATTCATATACCGCTAACAAGAATCTTAAAAACTGAGCCCTCTTTGCAAACCTTGAAATATATAAAGAATTTACAAAATTATGATGTTTTAATATTTACAAGCCAGTCTGCGGTCATCCATGGCGCTAAATTTTTTAAAGAAGCTTTAGTTGCTAATAAAAAAATTCCGATTCTTGCAATTGGGTTAGCAACTCAAGAATCATTAAATAAATTTAATCTTGATTCATCAATTCCTCCAACATTCGATTCTGCTGGTTTAGCACTTGTCATTAAAGAAATGGGTTACAAGAAATGTTTGGTTTTTTGTGGAGACAAAAATCCTCGTATTATAAGTCTGACGGATTCAGATATAGATACATTTCCTTGTTATGCATCACACAACGAAACAATTATTGATATTGCAAAAATTAGAGATAAAGATAAATTAATAATCTTAATCTATACCCATCAGAGTTTAAAAGTTTTAATTAAAGAGTTACCAATGAATAAAAATCAGCAGGTAATATTTATAGTTGCGTCAAAAAGAATAGCAGAACTAACCAAGGAATATGGTTTTAGGAATGTGATCTTGGCAGAATCTCCTCATGATAAAGATATGGTCGAGGCAGCTCTAGCAGAAGCTTGAACTAAGCTATTTCTTTTTCCCATTCCCATTGCCACTTTTCATGGCGCTGAAGAACTCATCATTTGTTTTTGAGGATTTTAATCTTTCAATTAAGAATTCAATGGCCTGCGAGTCTTCCATATCATCAAGAATCTTTCTAAGAATAAACATTCGCTGTAACTCTTCAGGGCTGGTAAGGAGATCCTCTCTTCTTGTTCCGGAACGTCTGATGTTAATAGCGGGGTAGATTCTTTTTTCAGCAATTTTTCTTTCTAAATGAATCTCCATATTTCCAGTTCCCTTAAACTCTTCGTAAATGACTTCGTCCATTTTAGATCCAGTTTCAACGAGAGCAGTAGCAATAATAGTTAGACTTCCACCTTCTTCTAAATTCCTTGCAGCACCAAAAAACCTTTTAGGTCTCTCAAGCGCATTTGAGTCCACACCACCAGAGAGAATTTTTCCTGAAGCAGGTTGAACTGAATTATAGGCTCTACCTAATCTAGTAATCGAATCTAGCAAGATAACAACATCTTTTTTATGTTCAACGAGTCTTTTGGCTTTTTCAATAACCATATCTGCCACTTGAACATGTCTTGTTGGAGGCTCATCAAATGTGCTTGCAACGACTTCGCCTCTAACTGTTCTGGACATATCTGTAACTTCTTCTGGTCGTTCATCAATTAGCAACACTATTAATTCAACTTCAGGATTATTTTTGGTAATTGAGTGAGCGATACTTTGAAGCATTAATGTTTTACCGTCTTTGGGTGGTGAAACAATTAACCCACGTTGACCCTTACCAATCGGAGATGCAAGATCGATGATTCTGGAGGAAAGGTCTTCAGCTGATCCACTACCTTGCTCAAGTGTTAGACGGGAAGTTGGAAAAAGTGGTGTTAGATTTTCAAAAAGAATTTTCTTTTTTGTTTTTTCAGGAGCTTCTTTGTTTATTGTGTCAACGTAAACCAAAGCAAAGTATCGTTCGCTATCTTTTGGAGGTCTGATTTTTCCATGAATCTCGTCTCCCTTTCTTAAGCTAAATTTTCTAACTTGGCTTGGAGATACATAAATATCATCTGGGCCAGAACAATAAGATCCTTCAGGAGATCTTAAAAACCCAAATCCATCATTCAAAATTTCTAAAACTCCTCCGCCATATATATCTACACCTTCCTTGGCTTGTTGTTTAAAAATACGGAATATGATCTCTTGCTTCTTGAGCCGCCCAACATCTTCAATTCCTAGGCTTTCGGCAATGTCCACCAACTCATTGATTGGCTTGACTTTCATTTCGGTTAAATTCATAAATTGATCTCTGGTTGTTTAGGAGTAAAAAATTTTGATTTGATAGGTAGCTGTAAAGCTATGATGGGGAAAATGATAATTCCTTTTCCCGCAAGATGCAAAGTTTTTAAACTTCTGCTGCTATAAAATCCTCCAATTGTTGCTTACTGATAGCGCCTATTTGAGTTGAGGCGACTTCACCATTTTTAAATAGTAAAAGAGTTGGGATTGATCTTACTCCATATTGAACTGCCAAGTCCTGATTAGAATCTACATCCAGCTTACATACCTTAATTGAGCCTACCATCGCATCAGCAACTTCTTCAACTGTGGGGGCAAGTTGTTTGCATGGGCCGCACCATTCCGCCCAAAAATCAATTAAAACTGGTAAATCTGATTCTAAGACTTCCTGATTAAAATTGGCAGATGTAATTTCTTTGACGTTGTCACTCATGAATTTAACTCCGATGCTATTTGCTTTGCTGCGTAGGTTAAGATGGCGTCAGCTCCAGCTCTTTTGCAGCACAATAAAGATTCTAACATAACATCTTTATCAAGCCACCCCTTCTCAATGCTTAACTTTAGCATTGAATATTCTCCACTTACTTGATAAACAAAAGTCGGAATCTGAAACTCAGATTTAATTGCATGAACGACATCAAGGTATGCTGTGCCAGGCTTAACCATAACAATATCTGCTCCCTCTTCTATATCCATGGCTGTCTCGTGCAGGGCTTCATTAATGTTTGAAAAATTCATTTGATATGTTTTCTTTGAAGCCTTGCCTAAATTTGCAGAGGATCCTACTGCTTCTCTAAATGGACCATAAAAACTAGAAGCATATTTGGCTGCGTAAGATAATATTACTGCGTCTACGAATGAATGTGACTCTAATGTATCCCTGATTGCTCTGACTCTTCCATCCATCATGTCCGATGGAGCAAGTATGTCTGCGCCTGATTGGGCTAGAAGCAGCGCTTGATCTTGAAGCAGCCGTAACGTTTGATCATTGTCCACCTGTCCTTCTAGTAATACACCATCATGGCCATGATCTGTGTATGGATCGAGTGCGACATCAGCAATCTTAATGACCTCTGGAAATCTCTTTGCCAATCCTTTTAATGCTAAACATACTATGTTGTTATCATCAAAAGCATGTGAGCCTTTTTGATCTTTTTTATTAGCATCAATTGCAGGAAAAATCGCAACTGATTTTATGCCTTTTTTAATCAAGACTTCAGTTTCAGCATAAAGAGAATCTAAATTATGCCTGCATATTCCTGGCATAGAGGGTATTTCAATTTGCTTTTCTGATTGATCAGCAATGAAAATTGGTTGTATTAAATCATTGGTACTTAAATTATTTTCAGCAATAAGATCTCTCAAATAACCTTTTGAGCGAGTTCGTCGCAGTCTTGTTTGAGGGTATGTTCTTTTAATCATAAAAATTAGTCAGTGATGGCACCTTTTGATGCTGACTGAACTGTTTTTTTGTATTTTGCTAACACTCCACTTTTTGGGGATGAATTTGGATTTTTCCAGTGTTCTAATCTTTTTTTCATTTCATCATCAGAAATATTGAGAGAGAGAATATCTGCATTTGCATCAATTGTAATCTCATCGCCATCTTCAATAAGCGCAATAGGTCCGCCCATCTCTGCCTCGGGACTAATATGCCCAACAACGAAACCATGAGTTCCACCAGAGAATCTCCCATCAGTAATAAAGGCGACTTTATCTCCTAATCCTTGACCCATAATCGCAGAGGTAGGTTTTAGCATTTCCCTCATTCCAGGTCCACCTTGAGGACCCTCGAATCTAATAACAACGACATCACCCTCTACAATTTTTTCCTCAAGAATTGCTGACATGCCTTCTTCTTCAGAGTTAAAAACTTTTGCATTTCCAGTAAAGAGAGTTCCTTCTTTACCAGTAATTTTTGCCACTGCTCCCTCTGGAGCTAAGTTCCCATAAAGTATTCTTAAATGGCTGGAATCTTTAACTGGTTTAGATAATGGAAGAATAATTTTTTGATTATCAGGATATGGTGAAACTTCTTGAAGATTTTCTGCCAAGGTTTTGCCAGTAACTGTTAAGCAATCACCATGCAGCAGATCTTCTTTAAGCATCATCTTCATCATTGGAGCGATTCCACCAATAGCATTAAGCTCAGACATGAAGTGCACACCAAAAGGTTTTATGTCAGCTAGGACAGGGGTGACTTTTCCGATACGTGTAAAATCATCTAGATCAAGATCAATGCCAATAGAATGAGCCATGGCAAGAAGGTGTAAAACAGCATTAGTTGACCCGCCCAATGCAATTACAACTGCTATCGAGTTCTCAAAAGCTTTCTTTGTCATAATATCGCTAGGCTTTATGTCAAGTTCTAATAAATTTTTAATCGCAGTGCCTGCATTCTTACAGTCTTGTTTTTTATCTTTAGAAACTGCATCTTGACTGCTGCTTCCAGGCAAGCTCATGCCTAGAGCCTCTATACTAGATGCCATAGTATTAGCCGTATACATACCTCCACAAGATCCAGGCCCTTTTACAGAAATTTTCTCAACTGCTATGAGATCTTCTTCGCTAATGCTTCCCTTTGCATATTCACCAACTTTCTCACACACAGTGACATAGTCGGTGTTGATGGAGCTTGGTCGAATAGATCCGCCATAAATAAATATTGAGGGTCTATTTAATCTTGCTAATCCGATTAAAGCTCCCGGCATATTTTTGTCACATCCACCAACTGCTATCACCCCATCGTAGCCCAAACATCCCACAACAGTTTCAATAGAATCAGCAATAACTTCTCTTGATACTAATGAATATTTCATTCCCTGAGTGCCCATTGAGATGCCGTCTGATACGGTGATGGTATTAAAAAGAACTCCTTTGCAGTCAGAAGCGTCAACGGATTTCTCCACAAGGTCAGCTAATTCGTTTATGTGCATATTGCATGGAGTAACTTTTGACCATGTTGACGCTATGCCAACTAGTGGCTTTGAGAAATCAGCTGTTTCAAAGCCAACGCCTCTGAGCATGGAGCGCGAAGCAGCTTGATGAGGTCCATCTACTAAATTCTTTGAAAATTTTCTATTAGACATAATTAAACGGTTGAATAACGCAATGCAGCATTAAGAAGTTTATCAGTATAGTCCTCTTCCGGACTTGAGAAAACTTTTTTGGCGGGCCCTGACTCCACAATAACTCCGTTTTGCATCACAAATATATAATCTGACATCGATCTAACAACCTTTAGATCATGGCTAATAAACAAATATGTTAATTCATATTGTTTCTGAATATTTTTTAATAACTCGATAACTTGAATTTGAATTGATCTATCTAATGCTGATGTGGGCTCATCCAAGATCATAAATGAAGGATTTAAAATTAGTGACCTTGCAATGGCAACACGTTGCCTTTGACCGCCAGAAAATTCATGCGGATATTTAAATCTATCATCTGGATTAATTTCTACAGCCTGGAGACTTTCTGCAATACGCTCATCTTTTTGTTTTTGACTAAGATTAAAATGCACCTCTAAACCTTCTCCAACTATCTCCCCAACGGTCATTCGTGGCGAGAGAGAGCCGTATGGATCTTGAAAGACAATTTGAATATCTTTCTTGATTGATTTTGATTCCTTTGAATTTAATTGGCCAATATCTTGGCCGCTATAAAGAATTGAGCCCTGATAATTAATTAGTCCAGCTAAAGCTTTGCCAAGAGTGGATTTACCAGAACCAGACTCGCCAACTAATCCTATTGTTGATTTTTGCGGAATAGAAAAATTTACATCTTTCACTGCATGAAAAAAATCTTTTTTAAAAAATGTTTTTTTTGGCAAGGGGTAAAAAATATTTAAGTCCTTAACTGTGATTAAAGGAGGTTCACCTGTTAATGTCTCTTGCTTAATCGATGGTTCAGAATTTATCAGCTTTTGAGTATAGACATGCTGAGGATTTGAGAAAACTGCCTTTGTATCACCTTGCTCAACAACAGCACCTTCTTGCATAACTGTAATGGTGTCTGAAAATTTTTCGATCAAGCCTAAATCATGAGTGATAAATAATATAGACATTCCCACTTCATCCTTTAGCTTTGTCATCAAATCAAGTATTTGAGCTTGTATGGTCACATCAAGTGCTGTTGTTGGTTCATCAGCAATTAACAATTTAGGCTTATTAGCTAGAGCCATCGCAATCATTATCCTTTGACGTTGACCCCCCGAAAGCTCATGGGGATATGAAGTAAATCTTCTATCAACCTCAGTAATCTCAACAAGATTCATAAGATTTTTTGCCTCTGATATAGCCTCAGATTTTGCTTGTGCCTTATGCAAAAGGATAGATTCGACAATTTGATCTCCAACCCTGTGGTAGGGATTTAACGAAGTCATAGGTTCTTGAAAAATCATTGAAATTTTATTTCCCCTAATTTTTCTTAAAGAATTCTTTTCAGCACTAAGAATTTCTTCTCCATCAAACATGATTGATGATCCGTCACCATATGAAGCTTTGGGTTCTGGAAGTAAACGCATAATAGACATTGCTGTAACTGATTTGCCCGATCCTGACTCACCTACTAAACCGACAATCTGATTTTCATTGATTGATAGGTTTAAATTTTTTACGGCCGTAAACTCATTTTTTCTGACTTGAAAGTTTATGGTTAGATTAGAGATTTGTAGTAATGATTTCATTGTCTTAAAAATTTTTTATATGTCCTCAACCAGTCTTTTGTGGCATCTTTAGCTGCTTTTAATGCGGTCATATTAACAAAACCATGGATCAGATGGGGATAATGAATTTGTTGGACTTCATTCCCACTATCATCAAGAAGCCTTGCATAGGTCTCCCCCTCGTCACTTAAGGGATCAAAGCCCGCTGTAATTATTAGAGTTTTGGGAAGATGGGCTTTGGGGTCAATGGTTAAATTAAACATCGGATCATCAAGATTAACTTTTGAGTCAATCAATTGCTCCCAAAACCAAGTCATTGCTTTTTGACTTAAAAAGAATCCTTCAGAAAAATCAATTTGAGATTTTGAGTTACATGCGGGGTCTATCATTGGATAGATAAGACATTGAGATAAAGGTAGTGATAAATTATTTACAGCTCTGTATGTTGATAATGATGCAGCCAAATGAGCTCCGGCACTGTCACCGCAAAGGCTAATTTTTTTAATAGGCAAGCTCAATTTATTCTCTAGCCATTCCAGTGCTAAGTTTGAATCTTGGACTGAAGAGGGAAATTTGTTTTCCGGTGCTAGCCTATATTCAAGAGAAAAGATTTTTGCTCCAATCTCAGCTGAAAAAAATTTCAACCATGGATCATGCGTGCTGATGCTACCAAGGACATAACCACCACCATGAAAGTATAAAATTGGAGACTCCATTAAAACTCTCTCAGGACAGTATTCTCTGATCTTCAACTCACCAAATTCAGTGGGGATAAAATGATCTATTGTTTGAACGGACCTCCTCGGCTTTGCGTTTAAGGGCAAACCATCTCTCCCGCTTTCTAATTCTTCCCTTAGCTCTTGAGCTGAATTAAATGTATTTGGGTTATCAAAAGTATTTGCTTGCAATGATTGAAGTTTTAAAAAAACTTGGGTTTGAAAATCTAGAATTTGATTATTAACAATGGTGCTTTTTTGAAAAGTCAGGCATCTTAACAACCAGACTGGAAGTGAAAAGAAAATTTTTAAAAATAATTTTATGGCCATGCTTTCTTTTATAATACGTCGATGAATTCTAGAATTTTATTATACTCGTTTGTTTTTCTAACCGGATTTATATTTAGCAAAACTCAATTTGAAGAGAAACAGATATTAAATGTGGATGAAGCATTTGTTATTAATGCATCCATTCTAGAAAATAAAGTCTTTGTATCTTGGAAAATTAAGCCGGGATATTACTTATATAAAAAATCAATTTTAATTAAATCGGGTGATGATAAGCTTGAACATAGCTATTTATTAAAAGATGAATCGAAAATATCTGATGAATTTTTTGGTGAGTCAGCTATCTTAAAAGGAGTATTAGAGCTTGAAGCTGAGCTATTAGATGTTAATCTAACTGATCTTCAGAGCATTAAGGTAATTTATCAAGGTTGTGCTGAGGGAAAATACTGTTATCCAAAAAGAATTAAAAGTTTATAAAATCGTTTAACTTCTACGAAAAACAATATAAAATCCAAAAAAATGAAAATATTAGTAGTACATGGTCCTAATTTAAATCTTCTTGGTATTAGAGAGCCTGAGGTATATGGCTCGGCAACGATGGAAGAAATTAATCAGGGCTTAGAAGAAAGAGCAAACTCTCACGATATTGAGATAGAGGCTTTTCAAAGCAATGCTGAACATGAGATTGTCACCAAACTTCAAGACTCAATGAATCAAATAGATTTTGTAATTATTAATCCAGGGGCACTAACTCATACCAGTATTGCAATTCGAGATTCTCTGCTAGGCATAGAAGTTCCATTTTATGAGGTTCATATTTCTAATATATTTGCAAGAGAAGAGTTTAGGCATAAATCCTATTTTTCAGATATAGCAAATGGTGTTATATGTGGGTTTGGAACTCAAGGTTATGACCTAGCGCTTAGACATATCATAGATAACTTTAAGGATAAAAAATAATGGATATTAGAAAGATAAAAAAATTAATTGAAATGCTACAAGAATCAGATCTAACTGAGATTGAAGTTCAGGAAGGAGAAGAGTCAGTAAGAATTGCGCGTGGAAATAATCAATCGCTCGAAACCAAATCTACTTTTGTTGCTCCTAGTGTCATCAGTGCTCCAATAGAAAATAAGGAAATCTCAGCAGTTGAATCTGGCTCGATAATTAGGTCACCTATTGTTGGTACTTTTTATAGAAAGCCAGCACCAGACAAACCACCTTTTACTGAAATTGGCAATCATGTTAATGCAGGTGATGTTGTTTGCATTGTTGAGGCAATGAAAATGATGAATGAAATTAAATCAGAGTTTACGGGCAAAGTTTCAGCTATAAATATTGAAGATGGCGAACCTGTTGAATTTGATCAATCTCTAATCGTCATAGATTAATGTCAAAAAAAATTCTAATTGCCAATCGAGGGGAAATAGCTCTGCGAGCTCTTCGAGCATGTAAAGAATTAGACCTAAAAACGGTAGCGATATACTCATCTGGAGACAAGGAGCTCAAACATTTAAGATTAGCAGATGAAACTGTGTGCGTTGGCCCTGCAAGTCCACTGGAAAGCTACCTAAATATTCCTTCAATCCTCTCAGCCGCTGAGCTCACGAGATCAGATGCAATATACCCTGGATATGGTTTTCTTGCAGAAGATGCAGATTTTGCTGAAAGATGTGAGGCTAGTGGGTTTACATTTATTGGGCCCTCCTCAAATGTAATTCGCCAAATGGGCGATAAAATTACTGCGAAAGGTCTGGCTGAAGAGTCTAATATTCCCATCGTACCTGGATATAAGGGGGAAATCCCTGAAACCGATGAGGCAATTAAAGAAATAGCTGCTGGAGTTGGTTACCCTATGATGATTAAAGCATCCGCTGGAGGCGGCGGAAGAGGAATGAGGGTTGTACAAGAAGAATCTGAATTAATTGCATCATTGCAACTGACCAAACAAGAGGCAATGAATGCTTTTGGAAATGACACCATATATTTTGAAAAGTTTATTCAAAACCCCCGCCATATAGAAGTACAAATTGTTGCTGATGGTCAAGGAAATGCTATTCATCTTGGAACCAGAGATTGCAGCATGCAAAGAAGACACCAAAAAATTATAGAAGAGGCTCCTGCGCTAGATGTCAATCAAGAATCCTTGGAAAAAACATTAAAAGCATGCTTAACGCTTTGTCAGAATATTCAATATTCTGGTGTAGGCACGCTTGAGTTTCTCTATGAAGATGGTGAATTTTATTTCATTGAGATGAATACCAGAATCCAGGTTGAGCATCCTGTGTCTGAAATGATTACTGGATTTGATATTGTCAAAGCACAATTAAAAATTGCTTTAGGAATGGAAATAACTCTTGATCAAAAAGAAATTATATTCAGGGGACATGCAATGGAATGCAGGATAAATGCTGAAGATCCAGAGACGTTTGTTCCGTCACCTGGAATTATTAATAAAATGCATCCACCAGGAGGCTTTGGAGTGAGGTTTGATTCTCATATCTATTCAGGATATGTGGTACCACCTCACTATGACTCCCTGCTTGCAAAAATTATTACAACTGCAAATACAAGAGAATCATGTATAAAAAGAATGTTAAGTGCTCTAGATGAATTTTTTGTAGATGGCATCAGTACAAATCACTCTTTGCATCAAAAACTTTTAGAAGATAAAACATTCTGTGAGAACAAACATAATATTAACTATCTTGAAGGATCTTTTTTAGAAAAATGAGTGTTAAAGAATATAATCCGGCTGAAGTAGAGAGCCTAATTCAGCAATCATGGAAGCAGAATAATTCATACAAAGCTTCGCCCTCTCAAACAAAAGAGAAGTTCTACTGCCTCTCAATGTTTCCATATCCTTCTGGAAAATTACATATGGGTCATGTTCGCAATTATACGATTGGAGATGTAATTTCTAGATTTAAAAGAATGCAAGGCTTCAATGTTTTCCAGCCAATGGGGTGGGATGCATTTGGTCTGCCTGCTGAAAATGCGGCAATAAAAAACAAAGTTGATCCCCAAAGCTGGACTGAACAAAATATTGAAAATATGAAATCACAATTAGAGAGACTTGGCTTTAGTTATGATTGGTCAAAAGAGCTTAAAACCTGTGATCCTAATTATTTTAAGTGGGAGCAAGAAATTTTTACCATGCTCCAAAAGAGAGGCCTTGTATATAGAAAAAAATCCTTAGTGAATTGGGATCCTGTTGATGAAACGGTCCTAGCAAATGAGCAAGTGATAGATGGTAAGGGATGGAGATCTGGAGCGACTGTCGAGCTAAAAGAAATTGATCAATGGTTTTTAAAGATCACTGATTATGCAGATGAATTACTTTCATCAGTTGAAAGTTTGGATTGGCCAGAAAATGTAAAAGCTATGCAAAAAAACTGGATTGGCAAATCATTTGGGTCAGAGATAAAATTTTCTCTTAATAATGAGGAGGACTTAACTGCTTTTACTACAAGAATTGATACTTTGTATGGAGTTACTTACATAGCTATTTCTCCAAATCATCCATTAGCTCAAAATCTTGCTCAAGAAAACCCAGAAATCAGTGACTTTGTTAAACAATGTAACGAAACTAAAATGGCAGAAGCTGATATGGCTAAGGCAGATAAATTAGGCTTCAAAACAAATTTAAAAGTACGGCACCCCTTCTTAGATATGAATCTAGATGTATGGATTGCGAATTATGTTCTGATGGACTATGGCACTGGGGTGGTGATGGGTGTTCCAGCACATGATGAGAGAGATTATGAGTTTGCCAAAAAATATAATATTGAAATTAAAAAAGTAATTGAATGCGATGAACTGCCATCTCCTAAAAAAGGAAAACTGATCGACTCTGACTGTTTTACTGGCCAGGAATCAGATGAAGCAATTCGGAATATTAATGCTTGCTTAGAACAGAATGAAATTGGTAAAAGCATTGAAAATTTTAGACTCAGAGACTGGGGAGTAAGCAGGCAAAGATTTTGGGGCTGCCCCATACCTGTTATCTATGAAGATGGCGAGCCTATTTTTTTAGAGGATAAGGATCTTCCTGTTAAGTTACCCAAAATCCAAGATGGAGAATCCCCAAAACCATTGAGTCAAAATAAGAATTTTTTTGATTTAGGTCCTGGAAAGTCTCGTGAAGTTGATACTTTTGATACGTTTGTAGATTCATCCTGGTATTACGCAAGATTTACTGCGGCAGATAACAATGAAAAAGCATTAGATGAAAATTCAAAGTATTGGCTTCCTGTAGATCTTTATGTTGGCGGGATTGAACATGCAATCTTGCATCTTCTTTATTCGAGATTCTTTCACAAGGCAATGAGAGATATAGGTCTTGTTGATGGTGATGAGCCCTTTAAAAAACTGCTCACACAAGGCATGGTACTCAAGGATGGCTATAAAATGTCAAAGTCTAAAGGTAATACCGTAGATCCACAAAAGTTCATTGATCAATATGGGGCTGACACAATCAGGCTTTATATGATGTTTACTTCTCCCCCTGAACAGTCCCTGGAATGGTCAGACACAGCAATTGAAGGCTCGTTTAGATTCTTGAAGAGGGTTTGGAATCTTGTATCAGAAAGAAAGCAATTTTCTGAACAGCAGCCAAAAGATTTTACAAAACTTGAGCTGGAACTTCGTCAAAAAAGTCACAAAACTTTAAAAAAAGTCACTCATGATTATGCTGAGCGCAATTCATTCAATACGGCAATAGCATCGATAATGGAATTATTAAATGCAGTGCCTGAATCATTTAAGGCTGATGATGCAACCAGAGCACAAAGATTCTGCCTAGATGAGGTAATTCAATTTACATTAAAAATGTTATCACCCATTACTCCACACATCAGTCTTTATTTGTGGCAACAATATTCAGAGTCTGAGGGTGATGATTTTGAGAATTCTTGGCCAATATTCAATGAAGATTTTCTTCAATTAGAGGAATTTCAACTCATTATTCAAGTAAATGGAAAAGTTAGAGGGAAAGAAAATATTTCTGTGGATACAGAACAAGTTCAGTTAGAGATACTCGCAAAAGAAAATGAAAATGTTAAAAAAATTCTAGCTAACCAACCCATAAAAAAGGTAATCTATATAAAAGAAAAATTAATAAACTTCGTAATCTAAATGAACTACATCATTCCTTTCGATGACTACCCAATTCATCAAGCCATAGAACCAATTACCATACCTGGACCTACTGATAGAAATTTTTATGACAGATACTTTTTCAATGGAATGGATCCTGAGAATGAGTACATTTTTGAAATAGGTATAGGACTCTATCCAAATAGACATGTAATTGATGCTCACTTCAGCATTTCTTACAAAGGTAAGCAGTATTCATTTCATGCTAGTCAACGTTTAAATCAAAGCAGGGTTCCAATAAACATTGGTCCTATGTGTTTAACAATTGATGAGCCTATGAATGAATTAACATTTTCTTTAAAAGATCCTGATAATAAACTCAACTGCAATCTAAAGTTTACAGCCAATTCTGTGGCGCATCAGGAACCTCGATCACTGATGATGGAAGGTACTAGAACCATCATGAATACAATTAGATTCACGCAACTAGGTAAGTGGACAGGCGAGATATCGACTGAAGCGGGAACACTGAATCCTCAAGCAATATATGGCATTAGAGATAGGTCATGGGGTGTTAGGCCAGTGGGAGAAGCAGAAGGCGGAGCCCCTGGAATGCTAAACCAAGAGCCTGGAGTTTATTGGTGCTGGGCTCCAGTTCATTTTGATAACTTTTGTACTCAATTTGGTACATTTGAAGATAGGGATGGTAATACAACACAAATTTCTGGGCATAAATTACCTCTGTATAAAGATATGTCTTCAGTCCCTTCTGATATCAAAGTTGAAACTATTCATTCTCTTCATCACTCGGTTAATTGGCAGAAAGGCTCTCGCTGGGCTACGGGTGCAAAAATATCAGGCATGCTTAACAATAAAGAGAAATTTGATCTGGAACTAGAAACTATGGGTCCGATATTTTTCTGTAAAGGCATTGGCTATCAACATGACGAGTGGAAGCATGGTATTTGGAAAGGTGAAAGCGAAACAGGCTATGAAGTATGGGACTTGGCAGAGATCGATCCAGGAGACTATACCTTTTTTCATACGCACCAAATTGCCAAGGCAACATTAGGCTCAGAACAAGGTATTGGGATGTTGGAAAACTTAGTGGTTGGAAGACATGATCCATCTGGCTTTGAAGATTTTTTCGATGGAGCAAAATAAATTTAATAGGTATTTCCTAATACTTATATCTTGCTTTGTAATTTCTAGCTGTCAGCTAAACTGGATTGAAGAGCGTCAAATATATCTGAATAAAATTGAGTTTGGATTGAGCATCAAAGATTCATTTAAACAAAAATCAAAAAAATATTTCATTCAAGATTCATCTAACAGCAATCTAAATCTAAAAATATCAAATCTTCAATTTAAGAAAAAAAATTTTTACGGAGGCTCTTCTGCAAGAGCAAAACAGATAGAAATTATTGGTAAGCTTGAATATAACTTCACAAACATATCCTCAAGCAAAAACGGCACCCTCCAGATATCAGCCTGGATTCCAGTTAATGAAAATAATCCGCAAGCAGAAATGAATGCGCAAAGAAAGATTGCTGAAGAGTTAGAATTTTTATTGCTGGAAGATCTTGCTCAGGAGTATTGGTTAATTGAAAGTTAATTTTATAAATTTTTCTGACCCCAAGGATCACAAATGCTTTTTGATCACGGGTGGGGAGCTAATTTTAAAGCAAGAAGTTGTTGAAATTATCTTAGTTAAGTTAAAAAGTGCTGGTTTCAATGAAAAGGTTTCCATATCTCAAGATGAGTTAGAAAGAATGCAAGAAATAGCCTCAAGAAATATGGGGGGCTCCTTGTTTCAAGAAAATCTAATTCTTCATATCAAACACACTTCAGGAAAATTTCCTGAAAAAATTAAGTTATTTCTTGAAGATGCTCAGATTTTTAATTCTCCCAACATTGCATTAATCGTTGAATCTAGCATTGAAAAAACTCCCGCAAGTGGAACATGGATTAAAAATTTTGATGCTAATGGCCTCATTATCAATTGCAGCAAACTTAAGATAATGGAAGAAAAAATATGGCTTAAAAGACAATTAAACTTTTTACCAAAAGATCTACTTCCAATATTTGGAAGCTCAATTTTTCAAAATAATGAAGCTAATCTTTTGGGTCAAAAAAATGAAGTATCTCTGCTGAAACTTTTATTTTTGAATCAAGATAAGATGAGTGAAGCTAAAACAGATCATATAATCTTTGGATCTGGGATCAGTGCATTTGAGCTTGAAGATTTATTGCTAAATAGAGATTTTAAGAAAGCGCTCAAGACAATCAATTTCATGAAAGAGCATGATCGCCAAAACTCTGCACCAATTATTTGGATAATCGCTAAAGTTATCAATTCTTGCTTGGAGTCCCTTAAGTCTTCAAATAAAAAATCTGCATTAATCAATAGCGGAGTATGGTCATCGAAAATTAATCTTTATTTAAATTTAATCAAGCAAGCAACGGCAAAAGAATTTTTAAGCTTGAATGAAGAGATTCTAAAAGTTGATCTCATAAACAAGGGCTTGATGAAAGCTGAGACTTGGGAACAAATTGAAAGGGTTATTCTAAAGCTTCAAGATGCAACTTCATTGCAG
>JAQWJG010000029.1 GCA_029248485.1 SAR86 cluster bacterium
GACCTATGACATGTGGCGAGCAATTAGACTTGTTGTAGATACTGGAATGCACTACTTTGATTGGAGCAGGCAAGATGCAATAAACTATTTTTTAGATAATTCTGCAAAAACTAAACAAGATGTTATGAATGAGGTTGATAGATATATCAATTGGCCTGGACAAGCTCTTGCATACAAAATTGGTCAGCTCAAAATACTTGAACTGAGGACCAAGGCAGAATCTGAATTAGGCGATAACTTTGATATAAAGGATTTTCATCATGAAGTGCTTAAAAGAGGTGCCCTGCCATTAGATATTCTTGAGGAATATATCATTCAATGGATTGAAGAAGAATCGAACTAATCCTTTATCTGGCCCAATTCAAACATACAATCAAAGCTTTTAAGAGATAACATATTTTCAGAGCCATGATCTTGCTTGAGAGCTATTTCGATTAATGAATAGTAAACTGAACGAGATATAAATCCTTCAATATTATTTCTTACATGCACAAATGGAATCTGCTCACCGCCAATTTGCTTAAGTTCTAGTTTATGGTCCTGGTCTAAGGGTATGGATAAGTCTAAATTTGTTTTTAAAATAATATTTTGATGATCTGAATCAATCTCATAATCAATGATCATGTATGGAGCTAAATCTACATTTACAAATACCTTCTCAACAGGAGTAACTAAATAATAATTACCATTCTCAAATTTTAAAATTCTAGAGAATAAGATCTTCAATTTATCCCTGCCAATGATTGAACCCTGATAGAACCAATTGCCGTCCCTATCAATTTTCATCTCGACGCCCTCACACAAATCTGGATTCCAAAGATGCACAGGAGGATATTTATCCTCAATTGAGTTTACAGATTGAAGTAGATCAGAGAAGTCCATATAAAGTTTGGAGTAAAATTAATAATCCTAATCCTGCAATAAACACTGATGAAGTCAACTGGATATTATCAGAATGCTTATTAAATATATCACCCAGTGAGTCATGGGTTAATGCGTAAGTAACAAAAGAAAACCATGCTGCAGTAATTAATGGAAAATATAACAAATAGATGATGGACATTAACGAGCTTGGATCAAGATTTATAAAAGAGAACAAAGAAACTGTAAATAAAAATGCTTTTATATTCAGTAAATTAGTAACCAAACCAATAATAAAAGGATTTTTAAAAAAGACCTTTGATTCATCTTCATCAGATGTGGATGATTTTTTTAAAATAAAAAAGCTAATTCCAAGATAAAGTAAATATAGGGCTCCTAAACATTTAACAAAAAACTTAGCTTCTTCAGAGCTGTATATTAATAATGTAATTCCAGAAATAGCAAAAAAACAGTGTATAAATATACCAAAACCAATGCCTAGAGCTGTAAGAATTCCTTGGGCTCTGCCTTTAGCAAACGATTGATGAAAAATAATGGCAGTATCTGGACCAGGTGACATTACGGCTAATAAATGAGCTAAAGCTGCTGAAAAGAAGATCATGATGAAATAATCTCAGGCTCTATTTCTAATTGAACATTAAATTTATTAAATATTTTGATTCGAATCTGATCTAGTAAATTCTTTACATCATCAAATGATGCTTTGCCATTATTGATGAGTACAAGTGAGTGATTCTCATAGATACGTAAAGTTTCAGGGATGCTTAATTCAGGCTTGATAAGCTCGATTAATCTAGCTGCGCTCAATTTAGTCATTCCGTTATCTTGCTTCCACCTATGCCCAATTAAAAAATTTCTATCAAAATCATTCGTTTCCACTAAAGGGTTTTTAAATATGCTGCCAACATTTGGCTCTAATTGCGGATCAGGTAATCTAGAGTTTCTTATATTTTTTACAGACTCAGAAAGCGATTGTGGGGTAAGAGATTTTGTATCAATAGCATTGTGTACTAAATAATTAGCTAAAGCTGGGTAACTTAGATTGGGCTCAAAAGTTTTATGAAAAATAAAATTAACTTTTAAAATAATATAATTTTTTGATTTAAATATTGAATTGCGATATTCAAATTTGCATTGCTCTCTTTCAATAGTTTCTTGCTGCTGTGTAAGCAAATTAAAGCATTCAACACTATGAATAAATGAACTGATCTCAACTCCATATGCGCCAATATTTTGGACAGGTGCAGCACCCACAGATCCAGGAATATGAGTTAAATTTTCTACTCCGTATAAATTATTATTTAAGCAGTATTCAATAAAATCAGCCCAATCCACTCCCCCACCAACTGAAAGGTAATCTTCATACATTTTTATATCTTTAAAATTAACTTGAACAATGGTTTTATTGATATCTTTGTTAAGTATTACATTTGTACAAGCGCCAAGAATTAATATCGAGTTATCTTTGATTGCATCTATTTCAGACAAATCCTCTGAAGTATCTATGCTTAAGAAATTTTTCGCATTTACTGTTAAACCAAAAGAATTAGAAATAAGCATAATCAATCATTTTTCTTAGCAAATGCTATCGCGGCTTCTAAGTCTTCAGGAGTATCAATACCAATAGGAGCGTCGCATTTAAAATCTTGGACAAAGATATCAAATCCATTATCTAAAAAACGTAATTGTTCTAATTTCTCAGACTCTTCATTTGCAGTTGGCTTGAGCGCACTTAATGCTTGAAGAGTTTTGTTGGTGTAAGCGTATATACCAAGATGCTTCAAATGGTTTTGCGAAACTGGGTTAGATGAGTTTGGTATAACGGATCTTGAAAAGTACATTGCTGTTTTTGAAACTGATCTAACAACTTTCACCTCATGAGGGCTATTGAAATCCATATTCTCTGTAAATTTAATGCATGCTGTTGATATGGGAACATCATCACTTAAAAGCATAGGTAGTTGATTAATAATCTCTAAAGGCATGAAGGGCTCATCGCCCTGAAGATTAACAATTGGGATATCGTCCGGCAACCTCAGTGTTTTTGCAGCTTCAGCAATTCTATCCATGCCTGAAATATGATCTGATGCAGTCATCACGACATTCGCACCACAGGATCTGCAGTGGTCTGCTATATCGGTGCTATCAGTTGCAATATAAACACTTGCAGCATTGGAAGAATTGGCTAAATCTATGATGCGAGAAATTACAGTCCGCTCGTTAATCAGCGCTAATGGTTTATTAGGTAAACGAGTAGAGCCTGCCCTAGCCGGGACAATAATTACAAAAGAATCAGTCATTCAAGGAAAAAATTCTTTCCTCTATCATTCTAGGGATATCGTCTTCAACTGGATAGCCAATATTGCACTGGGGGCACTCCAAATGATTCTCTTTATCAATCAATTTAGACTTGCATCTAATGCATCCCATAATATTTAAAATATCTTTATCTATCATTTAGCTTCTCCTCGAGTCTATCAATAAATTGTGATTCTATTTTAGGTTCAATGCTAAGGTACCAAATCTTAGAATTATTGAAATGCTTGCACTTAGCAGCATCTTTCTCAGTCATTAATATAGGAAGGTGGTCAAGAAAATAGAGGTCCCTTTTGTTGTATTTGTGATGATCTGGAAATGGATTTTTATCAAACTCAAAGCCAAGCCTTAACAGCAGATCAAAAAACCTATTTGGATTGCCTACACCTGCGATTGCATGAACTTGATTATGCATTGGCCACTTATCAACTGAGTACTCTTTGCCTGAATTTAAGTGAATAAATTTAGCAGGGCTAAGGGTCATTAAAATCTCATCAGCCTCTGTTGGACCGCCGTTATTAACAATAAAATCAACCTCAGATAATCTAGATTTAGGTTCTCTTAGGGGTCCAGCGGGAAAAGCAAGGCCATTTCCAAGTCTTCTCGCGCCATCAATGACGGCAATTTCAATATCTCTACCCATTGAGTAATGCTGCAATCCATCATCAGAAATAATAACGTCAACCTCATGTTTTTCTTGCAGTTTTTTTGCTGCTCTGGATCTATTTTTATCAATGAAAAAAGGGATATTTAATTTTGCTAAAATTTGAGCCTCATCGCCTGTTTGCTTGTATGTAGTTTCAGAGGTCACTTCAAGTGTTCCAGAGTACTTGCCGCCATAGCCTCTACTAACTAATCCTGGTTTAAACCCCCGTTTTTGTAACTCCATTGCAATAAATTTTACCAAGGGGGTTTTTCCTGTTCCACCCATAGAAATATTACCAACTACAACAATAGGTTTAGGTGAAGTCCAGACTTTCTTGGGGTTTTTAATATAAGAATTCCTCCGCGCCTTAACCAAAGTAGAAAATAAAAAAGTTAAAGGCGCTAAAATATATAGCCAAAAACTTTTGTTATACCATGCATCAATTAGATAACCTTGCTGAGTTGGTTCTTCTGTAAATGTAGGCAGATATTCCTGGCGAGAAGATTTCCCTGATTTTTTTTGTGGATCTGTGGAGTCGTGAAATTTATTTTGATAAAGACCTTTATATATACCATCATGATCAATTAATTCAGAGTGAGTGCCTGATTCGGCAACAGAGCCATTATCTAGAACTAAGATCTTATCGGCATTTTCAATCGTCGTAAGTCTATGGGCAATAACAATGGTTGTTCTATTATTTATTAATTGTTCGATTGCCTCTTGGACAATTAGCTCAGACTCATTATCCAAAGCTGAAGTAGCCTCATCCAAAATAATGATTGGTGAATCTTTGTAAAATGCCCTAGCAATTGCAAGTCTTTGGCGTTGACCGCCAGACAGCAAAACGCCGTCATCTCCAATCTCTGATTTAAATCCCTCAGGAAGTTTTGAAATAAACTCATTACAGCCAGAAATCTCAGCCGCCTCTTTTAATTTTTGTTCATCTATATCACTATCGCCATAAGCAATATTTTTCTCAATTGTGTCATTAAATAAAGTTGGCGATTGATTAACTATTGAGATAGATTTTCGAAGGTGGCTAAGCTGGTAATCAAGTATGCTCACATCATCTATTGAAATATCTCCTGAATAATCAGAGTAAAATCTTGAAATTAAATTAGCGATGGTAGATTTCCCAGATCCAGATTTTCCCACAATCGCGACTGTTTCATTTTGCCTAATCTCAAAATTTAAATTAGCTAAAACGGATTCTTGGGAATTGTATGAAAAGGAAACATCAGAAAACTTAATATTCCCTAAAATATTTGTATCCACCTCGCCTTCGTCGTCTTCTTCTTTTGCATCTAGTTGATCAAATATTTCAACAGCAGCAGCTAACCCTTTTTGAATAACAGCATTAATGTTTGAGAGCTGTCTAATTGGCTTAGCCATCAATCCAGCTGCAGTTATAAAAGCAACAAAATCCTCAGCATTAAGCTCTATACCCAACTGGGAGCCCAATGCAAAATAGGCAACTATAGATAATGAAATTGAAACCAAAAGCTGAATAATTGGTGTTGCCAAATTACTGGTAGCTTCAAGTTTTAAATTTTGATTTTTATTAGAGGCATTAGCAGCAAAGAATCTATCCTTTTCATATTTTTCAGCACTAAATGACTTGATTTCAAGATTACCATCAACGGCTTCAGAGGCAAGATGTGTTACATCGCCCATTGCGGTTTGAATGGTTTTAGCTAATTTTCTTAACCGTCGACCAGCGACATAAACTATTAAAGCTATAAAAGGTGTGGTTATTAATAACAATAAGGTTAACTTCCAATTTAAAGTAAGCATATATGCAAGCAAACCAACAAGAAGAAATCCTTCTCTTACAAATGTCTTAATTGCATTAGAGGCCGCGCCTGAAACTTGAGTTGTAGTAAAAGTAATTCTATTAATCAGTTGACCTGATTGATTTTGATCAAAAAAATTTTTAGGTAGATTAATCAATTTGGAGAAAAGCTCTGATCGAAGATCGTGAACAATGCCAAATCCTACTCTAGACATAAAATAGTTACCGATAAAAAACCCAGCGCCCCTTCCAATTGCAATAAAAATTAGAGCCAAGACAAGATAGATGCTGAAGTCATCTTGATCAGAATTGATATATTCAATAATTCTTCTAATCCATTCAACAGCTGCAATATCAGCAGAAGCAAAAAGAATAAACCCAAAGATGCTTAAGATAAATGAAAATTTAAATCTAAAAGTATACGAAAATAATCTTTTCAAAGGATTCATGACTAATCAGTATAAGTTTTAATCTGTATGTTTTGAAATCCCAGCGCTTGAAGACCATCCATTAAACTAATTACCCATACATGAAAAGCTTTGCTTTCAATTGAAAGAACGACCACTTCCGACTTAGAAAAGGTAGAACCAACCCCTGCAAGCAACTTATCGATCTCGGACATAGTGAATTCTTGATTGTCGACTATGAATACCCCAGATTCTAGCAAAATAATATTCTGAGAGTTATTTGATAATGATGATGCAAAGGATTCAGATTCAGGCAGATCAAGGGTTAGGTATTGATTTGTCTCAATCTTTGAGGTGACGACAAAAAAGATAACAAGCAAAAAGACAATATCAATTAATGGTGTAATTTCAACAGAGAGAGCCCGCTCTTTGTCCTTATAAAACTTCATTTTTTATATAGAAAATCTAAAAAAATAGATGTGTTAGCTTGTAAAATTGACATAAGAATTACAGTTTTCTGCTCAAAGTATCTATAAAAAACTATAGCTGGGACTGCAATTATTAAACCAAAAGCAGTAGTGATCAAAGCTTCTGAAATTCCTGCTGCAAGTAAATCAGTATTTGCAGATCCATTAACATCAATGTTACTAAAAACAGTAATCATCCCAACAACTGTCCCCAAAAGACCAAGCAGAGGGCTAATGCTTGCAATGGTACTGAGCATGGATAAGTTTCGTTCCAGAACCAGTTTAATTTCAGAAGCCTTCTCCTCAGCTTTAATTTCAACAAATTCCCTTGGATTTAATCGATACTGATAACAATGTTGAAGCAAGTCACCCAATTGGGAGGTGACTGCTATTTCTTGCTGATTTTGAGTATGAAAAGAATCTTTCTGAATCAAATTTTGTGCCTGTCTTAATAAGCCCTTAGGGGCAACCAGCCTTCTTTGAAGAAACCAAAGTCTCTCAAGCACTATTGAAATGAGTAAAATTGAGCACACAAGCAACGGCCAGATAAACCACCCACCAGATATTAATAAATTATTCATCTTATGCTGACTTCAAGTCTCCATTCTCTATGCGAAATACTGCATCCAGTTTACCAGCATAATTTAAATCATGAGTTGCAACCAAAATACCTATATTATGTTTTTTAGCCAATTTAATAGTTAAGTTTTGTATTACCTCAGCATTCTCTTGATCTAAATTACCTGTGGGCTCATCCATGAGTATGAACTTTGGCTCATGAACAACTGCTCTGGCAATAGCGACACGCTGTCTCTCCCCTCCTGATAGCATATAGGGATAATTATTTTGCAGTTCAGAAATACCAAGCTCTCCAAGAATTTGCATAATTTTTTCTGAATTTTCTTCATCACTGTTATTGTGAGCGATCTTAAAAACCAAATTACAATTCTCGAACACAGTTAAATCATCCAATAAATAATGAAATTGATAGGCATATCCAAATAATTGACTTCTCATTAAATTAAAATTTTTGGCATTGTCCGAAGATAAATTAATATCATTAAAGTGTATGTTGCCCTGATCAGGCAGCTCTAAGCCTGCAAGGATTTGCAAAAGAGTTGTTTTTCCGCTTCCAGATGAGCCAACAACACCAATAGCATCTCCTTCTGAAATTTCTATTGAGATATTTGAAAGAACATCAGTAGAGTGACCACCAGATTCATAAGTTTTGTAAATATTTGAAGCTGCAAGTTTATTCATGACGCAGTATAGTTACAGGTTTTAGTTTGGCGGCTCGTGCTGCTGGAAAATATGAAAATAATAAACTCATTCCAAGCACAGAAATACATATATAAATAAGCTGATTTAGCCTAAATTCATATGGGAAATAGTTAATAAAGTAGCTATCCATTAAGCTTCTATTGCTAAAAGACTCAATTAAATTAATAAGTTGATCTATATTTGGAGTCACTGTAAGCCCTATCAACAAACCAATAATTGTGCCTAAAAATCCTATAATTAAACCTAAATTTAAGAAGATAAATGTTAGTTGGATTTTAGAACAGCCCATAGTTTTTAAGATGGCTATTTCTTTTTCTTTAGTTTTGACAGTCATGACGATGGTTGAGAGTATATTGAAAGCTGCAACTGTGATAATTAAAAATAACATTAGACTTATTAATCTTTTTTCTAATTTAATTGCTTGGAACAATGTTCCATGAGTCTGTTGCCAAGAGGTAAAGTAATAATGCTCTTCGTTTAAATATGGTTGTGCTAGTAAATTAAAACCAAATTCATTTACTGCAAACAAGTCATTGGTCTTGACCCTAATTCCTTGAGTTGCATTTACCGGTAAATTCAAAATATTTGCCGCAAGATCATGATGAATCAAAACAAGTGATTGATCTAATTCAGCTTTTAATTCAAATATACCGACTATCTCCAAAGAAATAGTTCTTGGAAAAGTACCCAAAATTGATGAACGTAAATTAGTTGTTGTGATATTGATAGCATCGCCCACTTCTATTCCAAGATAGCGAGCCAACCAAGAGCCAATGACCACCCCCTTTTTAGAAGAAATGTTTTCTAAACCTCCGCTAATCATATAGCTAGGAAGAATAGACATGGATTCTTCTAATTCAGGTTTAATGCCGGTAATAAAAACACCTCTAGACCTATTCTTTGCACTCATTAATCCCTGAGTTTCAATATAGGGACTAGCACTAATAATGTTATCTGAGCTAGAGATCTTGGAAACCAATTCTTGATAATCATCAATGCCATCATTGGATCGAATAATTAGTTGGGGCACAACGCCTAGAACCCTTGTTTGCAACTCCTTTTCAAAGCCATTCATAACAGATAACACTATTACTAATGCAGCGACGCCCAGTGATAATCCGGCGATGGCCATTAAAGAAGTGAAGGATGCAAATGCACCCTTCTTCGATCGAAAATACTTGTAGCCCAAGTAAATAGGCAATGAAGTCATAGCAATTAGGTTATCTGTTTTAAAACCTTTTCAATATCGCCTTTGTATGGAGGGCGGATTGCTGATAATAATTTATCAAACCTTGAACCAATTTGCTTATAGACAGCTTTAGCATTGCTAAATGTTTTAAAGCCCTCTTCACCATGATAGCTTCCAATTCCAGAAGGCCCAACGCCACCAAAAGGCAGATCTTCTTGTTGAATGTGACCTAGTACATCATTAACAGTTACTCCGCCTGATGAAGTTCTTGTAAGAACATGATCTTCTTCATTTTTATTGGATCCAAAATAATACAGACCTAGTGGTTTATCATTTTTATTTACATAAGAGATAGTTTCATCGATCTCATTAAACTCTTTGACGGGTAACAAGGGACCAAAGATTTCCTCTTTCATAATTTCCATGTCGTCAGTTGGATTCATTACAAGCGTAGGAGGAATTTTGAAAGCCTCTTGTTGCGAGAAGTCTTCATTTGCAGGATTAATTTCATCAATCTCAGCCCCTTTTTCTTTTGCGTCGGTCAATAAACCTTGCAATCTGTCAAAATGTTTTTGGTTAACAATTGATGTGTAATCATCGTTATGCTTTAAATCAGGATAGAAATCTGCCACAGCAGCTTTCATGCCTGAGATAAGTTCATCTTTTTTATCAGAATGAACCATTACATAATCAGGAGCTAAGCAAATTTGACCAGCATTCATTGTTTTGCCCAGCATAATTCTTTTAGCAGCTATAGCACTATCAGCTGTATTGCTTACTATAACGGGTGATTTACCACCAAGCTCTAGAGTAACTGGAACTAAATTTTCTGAAGCTGCTTTCATGATATGTTTTGCAACCGCACCACTTCCTGTATACAGAAGATGATCGAATTTTTGTTGAGTAAACGTTGCGCCGACATCAGGACCACCCAATATAGTTGCAAATTCCTCCTCATCAAAAGCAGCATCACAAAGTTCTTTCATCAGGCTTGCTGATTGCTCAGTATATTCACTTGGTTTATGCATAATTTGATTGCCAGCAGCAAAAATTGAAGCTGCAGGAGAGAATGTTAAGAACATTGGAAAATTCCAAGGTGAAATCATTCCTACTGTTCCCAATGGCTCATAGTCAACAGTCGCCTTTGCTCCTAAAAGACCCAATGGAAAATTTGGTTTTCTTTTAGAGCCTGCCATCCACTTTTTCAAATTTTTCTTTGCATACTCAATACTAGGAATAATTGTGTAAACATCTGTAGCCATTGACTGGTTTTTAGATCTAACTCCAAAGTCTTCATTCAGAGCATCAACTATTTTATAACGATTATCCATTATCAAAGTCTTCATGCGATCCAACCTATCTATCCTCAAATCATATGATGGAGGACCATTTTTAATAAAATATGCTTTTTGCTTATCTAAAATGTCTTGCATTTGTTGATGTTCCATTTTTTTACTCCTTATTTTTTAAATAATTTTATTAGTCTATCAGTTAAAGAAAACTCTAAGTCAAGTAATTATTACTAAGTTGATCTTTTCTGCTTATCTGAATCATTTGTTTTTTTGATCATACCTCTGATATCAGACCAATCATCTTCTGTAAGTTTTGAGAGTTGTGAAAAAGTTCCACCACCTGAAAGATACTGAGCGCCATCAAGTGCAATTGTTTGACCGGTTAAATATTCACATCCGTCTGCCATTAGAAAAGTGGCTAAATTTTGAAGTTCGCTCATTTGACCAACTCGACCCATGGGAATAGAGCTCATTGAATTGGAATCATCCAAGTCTCCTTTTGGACTGAGCCTTGCCCAGGCTCCTTCAGTGGGAAATGGTCCTGGTGCTATTGCGTTTATTCTTATTCCATGGGGACCCCATTCAACTGCAAGTGATTTGGTCATTGTGTTAAGAGCTGATTTTGACATGGCTGAGGGAACAACAAATGGTGAGCCAGTCCAAACCCAAGTAGCAAGTATAGAAATAATAGAGCCTTTAATTTTTTGTTCAAGCCACTTCTTGCCTACTGCATTAGTCACATAAAATGTGCCGTGAAATACGATATTTGCGATTGCATCAAATCCTCTAGCAGACAAATCTTTTGTTGGAGAAATAAAGTTACCTGCAGCATTGTTAACCAACCCATGTAGCGGGCCTTCTTGAAAAATGGAATCTACAAAGTCCTCAACATCCTGAGGGGAACGAATATCAAGAGGTTGATATCTGACATTTGCACCATATTTATCTTTAAATTCATTGGCTGTATCAGCAAGAACACTCTCTCTTCTGCCGCAAATAACTACATCAGCTCCATGTTTAACATAATGCTCTGACATCTCTCTGCCTAAGCCTGTACCGCCTCCGGTAACTAAGATCTTCTTACCTTTTAAAATATCTTCTTTAAACATTTGCATCCTTATGTGAATTAGTAATATCTATAATAGCCTGAACCCAGGCATCTGAGTAATTCAATGACGGAACATAATCCAGTATTTGACCGCCAGCCTCCATAAAAAGTTCTTTATATTCATCGCCAATCTCAATTACCGTTTCAAGGCAATCAGCAGTAAATGCCGGTGAAAAAACGAGAACCTTTTTGATGCCTTTGCCTGGAAAGGTTTTTAAGACATCGTCAGAGAAAGGTTCTAGCCAATTATTCGTTAAGCGCGACTGAAATGTAACCTCATATTTATCTCTTGAAAGTGATAATTTTTCAGCAATACGCTTTGATGTTTCATAAACTGTAGCTTTATAACAATAATGATTCTCTTTATTGATTTCATGTTCACAATTCTTTCCATCACACTGGTTGTCTTGATATACCTTATTAACTTGTGAGTTAGGTAACCCATGATAGCTAAATACAACCTTGTCATATTCGGAAATATTGAAGTCCTTAGCTGCATCTACCCATGCATTGATAAATGATGGATGATCATAGTATTGAGATATAAATTTAAATGATGGTATTACCCATTCCCTGGATAACTTTTTGGTCACTTCTTCAAAGACACTGCCAGAGGTTGCAGATGCATAATGTGGAAATAGAGGCAAAATGATTAACTCAGAAGGATTGGATTGCTTGATTAGATCTAAGGCTTGCTGAATGCTTGGTTTTTGATATCGCATAGCATAATAAACATCATATTTATCTTGTTTGAGCTTTAATTTATTTGTTAATTCTTGGGTATTTTTTAGCAGCGGAGAGACTCCTCCAGAAAGATCCCAAAGTTTTTGATAAATCTTGCTCGAGCTAAATGATCTGAATGGGCAGATAATTAAAGTTACAAGTATAAATCTTAATATATATGGAACATCAATAACTCTTCCATCCATTAAGAATTCTCTTAAATATTTAAAAACATGAAAGTATGAAGGAGAGTCTGGAGTTCCTAAATTAATTAGTAATAGTGCTGGTTTGTTCATGATCTCTCAATAGTGGATGACCTATTATAAATAATAAGGAAATAAAGCACAGAGAAGCGCTAAAAAAATATAGATATTGAGGACCAAATTGATAAATAGGCATAGCAACTATTGGAGTCAAAACATGTCCTATGGGCATTACTGAACCCAAATACCCAGCTGCCGTGCCTTGATTATCGGGTGTTTGGGCCAAAGACAGAGATGAGGCATTAGCAGGCCTAAACATCCCTCCGCCAAAACCATTGATCATCATTGCTAAATAGAACAAAGCAATTGATGAGGCTGAAGCAGCCATCATGTAAGAAACTGTAATCAAGGAAGTACCGTATATCAGTAGTTTATTGTTAGCTATTGGTTTTAAATCGGTAAATATATATTGACTTACAACAGTCGAAATGGACAGCACAACAAAGGTTAAGCTTATAACTAAAGGTAAATCTTTTTCCTGTGAAAAAATATCTGTGATGTAAAATCCAATAGACTGCAATAAAGAAGCCTGGCAAAGAGATGACAAGGCGGCAATAAATAAAAATGGCCAGACTGACTTATCTTTGTATGAAAGTTTACGAATGGTTTTATCAACCATTTTTGTTGGAAAAATATGTTTTGGAAAGGTTAGAAAGATACCAATTGCTGCTACAAAACCGCAAAAAGCAAAAACGTAAAATGGTAGACTTTTCGAATACAAAAATAAAAAACCGCCTAACATGGGGCCCATGATTGTTCCGATCAAGAAACTAGACTCTAATCTTGCAAATTTTTTAGTTCGTTTTGCTCTCTCTGAAATGTCTGCCATGTAGGCAAAAGCAGCTGGCCTTGTTGCAGAACCAACCAAACCATTAATTAGCCTACCCAGGACCAATAAAGGCAATAGATATACAAGATCTAAAATTTTCTGCTCAACAAGAAACAATGGAGTTATTAAAGCAATAATTGAAACTGAGTAGCCAATTAAACCTATGACTGCAATATTACGTCTTCCATATCTGTCAGAGGCCCTGCCCCATGATGCGCTAGTAAGTGCCCAAGCCACTGCTGAGATTGAAAAGATAGTAGATGTTTCAATAACGGATAAGCCTAGGTCTCTTGCTAATGGTGGAACCAAAACAAAAGCAAAAGACTGGCCTAGGCCAACTGCAAATAAACCAAATTTTAACCAAGTTGTAGGATTAGACAATGTTGGAGATGCCTACAGCCTCACGCAATTTACCAACAAGCTCTTGAGCTTGAGGACGAACTTTACGAGCGCCATCAGAAAACAAATCATTTAAAAAATCTTTTTGATCTTTTAATTCAACATATTTTTCTCTTATTGGTAGTATTTCATTATTAATAATAGAAAATAAATCTTTCTTTACATCACCCCAAGAGATTCCTTCTTTATAGGCTTGTTTCATGTGATCTATTTGATCGTCACTAGCAAAAAAAGAATAAAGCTGAAAAAGGGTGCAGCCATTGTGGTCTTTTGGCTGTCCTGGCTCTAGTGAATTTGTAATAATCTTAGCAATAGATTTTTGCAAAGCTTTTTCTGTCGATAGAAATGGGATGATATTGTTATATGACTTACTCATTTTCCTGCCATCATTTCCTGGAACAGAGATATCGTTTTGAATGATAGCCTCGGGAAGGGTTAGTATGTTTGAGTATGTGTGATTAAATTTTCCTGCAATATCTCGTGCCATCTCCATATGTTGCGCTTGATCAGGACCAACAGGAACATGAGTAGCATTAAATATCAATATATCAGCAGCCATTAGGACTGGGTATGAAAAAAGACCCATATTGACTGCCTTATCCTCATCGCTACCAGACTGAGTGTTTTCAGCAATAATAGCCTTGTATGCATGAGCACGATTTAGCAAGCCTTTTGCAGCACTGCAATTTAGAATCCAAGTTAATTCATGAACCTCAGGAATATCTGATTGTCTGTAAAAATGAGATTTGCTTGGATCTAAACCAGAGGACAGCCATGCTAATGCAACATTTTTCACGCTAGCCTCAACCTCACTTGGATTAGTTTGCTTGATAAGCGCATGATAGTCTGCAAGAAAAAAAAATGAATCGTTATCAGGAGCAACTAATTCAAGCGCAGGTTTGATAGCGCCCAAATAATTTCCAATATGAGGAGTACCAGTTGTTGTAATTCCTGTTAAAATTCTTTTTCTCATTTAGAGATAATTATAAACATCAAAAGAAACTATTGTGGAAACTCATAAAATTTTATTTGAATCTTTAGATAAAGCGGAAAAGCATTTTGAAGCCGGTGAGATTCGTTTAGCTCAAAAACTTGTTAATGAAGTCTCAAGGTCAATGAAATCTGAGGGGAAGGTATCTAATAAACTAAGGCATAGATTTAATTTTATGTCTGCTCAATCTAGATACTTTAATGATATTTCATCATTTGCTACAAACCCCAAAAGAAATGAAATAATTCAAGAAATTGAAGCCTTGATAGCCAAACCTCATGAAAATCCAAAAAAGCAAGCAAATGAAATTCACGGACTACAGACTAAATGGCAGTTACTAGATCAGTCATCAAAACCAGCTGGTCGCGAACAATGGATGACCTTTAAGAACCTAACAGATAAAGCATGGGAACCTTGCGCTCAATATTACGAAGAATTGAAAATATTAAAAATATCTAATGCCAAAGAAAGAGAGAAAATAATTCAGACACTTATTCAATACACAAATGATTATTCGAATAAATGGCCAAGTTTAATTGATATGAGCAAATTCTTAAGTAAAACTTTTCAAACCTGGCAAAGTTATGCCCCAGTGCTAGATGAAGATTTCTCAAAACTTAAAACTGCTTATCAAAATGCAAGAAAACCAATTAATAATGCTATTAAGGAGCAAGAAAATAAAAATTACAAAATTAAAGACTCTTTAATTGAAAAGGTTAAATTAATTAATGATGAAGATATCCAAATGTGCATTCAGAAATTTAAAAAAATTAAGCGTGAATATCAGGATACTGGACCAGCTGGCAAGAAAAATGAATCAATCCTTTGGAAGAAGCTAAACGAAGCAGCAGACAGATTTTTTGAAGCTGACAAGGCTCTTGTAAATGATGAGCTTGAAGTGATCAAGAATCTTGCTAATGACTTAACACAAGATGATTGCTCTATTCATGATATAAAAAATAAAATTACTGAGCTCAATAAAACTAGAAAATCACCAGAATTTATTAAGCTTCAAAAAGCAATTAAAGCTCACGAAAATAAAAAAATAGATGAAGTAAATGCACAGAAAACTAATGTTTATCAAGATTTATTAAATTATTTAGAAACGACTGATGAAACCCATTCGGTTATTCATAATGAGATCTTTAAAACTTTAAAAAAACCTGATTACTTAGGTGATAAAGATGAACTTCTTAAATGCACAATTAAACTCGAACTAATAGCAAAAATTGATCCGCCTGCCTCAGACAAAGCTATCAAACAAATGCTGGCTCTAGAAATGCTACAAAATAAATTCTCAGGCGCAAAAACTACCAATGAAGAGATCAAAGACTTACTTATATCCTTTGTTAATAATCTGAAATCAAAGAAAATTAGTGCTGAAGAAAAGAAGCTGTGGAAAAGAGTGAGTGAAGTTATAAATAAGCTAGCTAAACTGCTTCCTTAGATTTTAAGGCATTCATCCACTTGTCAGATCTAAATCTGGCGACATACAGATACCCTTTAACAACATAATCGGCAACCAGTGTCGAGAATATAACCTCAATCCTTGCATCAAGTAAAAAGAAAATTACTGCAAGAAAAACCCTGATAAATAGCAAACACGTCAATGTGATAGCAAGGGGAGTTTTAGTGTCACCAGCTCCTCTTAGAGCACCCCCGAGTGAAAACTCAATAGCCATCAAAGGCTGCATTGAACCAAGCAACCAAATAAAGATTACAGTCAATCGAACAACCTCATCGTTATCAATCATGAATCTTGCTAGAGATTCTGCAAAGACAGTGATGATGATGCCAAAAAAAGTCATTGAAATTATTGATAGTCTCATAGCACCCCACCCAGCTCGTTTTGCTTGAGCGGTATTTTTAGCACCCAAGTGCTGGCCAACCAAGGTTGCTCCAGCAATTGAAAAACCGAAACCAATCACAAATGAAAAGGATAGTATTTGTACGCCAATACCATAGGCTGCATAAGCTTCAGTACCATAATATGCAACTAAAATAAGAAATGCTGTAATGCCTATCTGAAAAATTATCTGCTCAAGTGCAGCAGGCAAGCCAACCTGAAATATTTGCTTCACTCTATCTATATCTAGACTAAATATAGAAAAATATCGAACAGGCAGTTGATTTGAAAGCCAAGAAACAATCAATAAAGATGCGCCTATTACAAAAGATACGCCGTTTCCAAAAGCAGCGCCCACTACCCCATACCTCGGAAAGCCAAGCCAACCATTTACAAAAACTAACATAAAAAATATGGCGAATAAATTCATGATCAAGCCAATAATTAATGGTGTCTTCACATCACCAACTGCTCTCAATGCTGTGATAAGGGCCATGCCACAACCAAAGGCGACATAGAATGGGGATATAGCTTTAAGGTATTGAATAGATAGAGAAAGAGCTTGATCTTTCAGACCAAAAAATATTACTAAAGGTTCTGCAAATTGCCAAACTAACATAGAAGAGATCAAAGAGAGGAAAAGTACTAACTGCACTGTTCTAGTAAAAAATACTCCTGCCTCTAGCCTATCATTAGCTCCCCAGTTTCTAGCAATGAGTGCTGTTGAACCAGCCAACACTCCAGTCAGAACAGCTTGCAAAATAAATGTAACCCTTTGGCCTGTGACGGCTGCAGCAATTGCATCAGGGCCAAGGTTTCCTACAATCTTTATCGCAACAATTGAGCTTGTTGCATAAAAAAGGTTTGTGATGATAGAAGGCCAAGCAAGCGTCCATACGCCCATTGAGCCTCTTGGGATTTTTGTTCCCCCATCTAAGACTTCCAAATATTAAGACTCCTTAATTGAGCCGAGATAGATAACTCCAAATATAAGAGTCATTGAAAATGCAACTAAAGGTGAATCCTGTGATTTAAGTATTTTATTTTTATAGATTACACATTCAACCAAATGAGCAATCAGCAACAAATAAAAAATTCCAGATGCCATATAAAAAACCCAGCCATTAAATGGTTCAAATAAGTTCACAAGACCGAAGGCCCAAAGTATTAATGTAATTATATGTGGAGTTTTCACTGTAACCTCTGAAATTGTGTTGAGTACATTCTATCAATCATTTTTTCAATAAATGGTTGAATATGAGCATAAGATTCATTGTCTGTGATTGCATACCAGCGATGCAAGTAAAACAAAGACCCAAAAAGAAAATTACGATGCTCATCAGGATCACCATGAATCATGGAACCATCGATCTGGCCCTTTTTAAACCAGTTTGACCAAGTTTTATATTGTTCAGCCTCGTTAAATTTAATTTCATTATATTTTGCAAATTCAGAAAGTGATTTAGGGATTTGCATTAGAAGTGTAAGCCCATTAATAGTCATGGCTTTGTTTGTATAAGTTTTGATCTTGTCTAGATGTGTAGCATTCATGTCATTGATTGATTCAATTAATTTATTAAGTTTTGACTGAACGGAAAGAATTACTTCTATAAATAGATCGCCCTTACTATTAAAGTAATAGTAAATCGACTTATCAGTTAAACCTAAAGATTCTGTAATTTGTTCAAGCTTGGTATGGTGATACCCATGTTGGGAAAATATAGACACTGCCGATTCAAGAATTAAATCTTTTCTCTTGATTCGTTTGGGTGTAATTTTAATATTTTGATCCATAAAATATAAGTATACAAACTTTGATGCCTAATCACCTAACTTCAAGCTGCGAGGCAATTTTTTGATGCTTTTGTCTATCAATGCTGTAAAAAGAAAATATTCCAAATGGGATGATCATCAGCACAGCAACAAATGGACCTTGAACCATTGCTAAGCTAAATACTTGATCCGCATTAGGTAAAACCTCTGATCCCTGAGGAAAACCAATAAACTCAAGTGCCAAACCAGCCACTAATATTCCCAGCCCGGTATTCAATTTTCCAATTAATGAACTTGAGGCATACATAAGACCTTGTTGACCAAGTTTACTCTCAAGCTCAACCTCATCCCTATTATTCTATATTTGAATGATCTGCTCCCAGATTCAGGTTCTTGGGATTTATTTTATGCTCTGGCTCCATTTATATACCTGGGTAATACCTGCTTGTCGTCCAGTGCAATAGTGCGAGAATCGATGTTAGGAGATATTAGTGATGAGGTTGAGCTTGAGAGTAAACTTGGTCAACAAGGTCTTATGTATGCCTCAAGCTCATTAATTGGAAAATTGAATACCGGGTTAGGAATATTAGTGGCTGGTTTGTCGCTTGAGTTTATTGGTTTTCCTCAGGGATCAGAGATTTTGCCTAATGCGGATCAAATATTTAGCTTAGCGATGGTTCAAGGTCCTTTTGTAGCAATTTTGATGATTATTCCATTTGGAATTTTCTCTTTTTACAGTATCGATCGTCAAAAGCATAAAAAAATATTAGACCAATTAGCTGTTAGGTAATTTCATACCAAAGTTTTATACTGATTCATGATGGAAAATATTAAAAATACCCCCAAGCGAATTAAGAAAAAAGACTTAATCCTTGATTCAGCTGTTTCTATTTTTTCTGAGCATGGGTATAACAATACAAAGCTTGAACAAATTACTAAATCTTTAGATCTAACTGATAAGTCTATTTACTATTACTTTTCCAGCAAAGGTGACTTGTTTATTGAGACTGTCCTCTCTATTCAAGCAAAACTTGATAAGTTAATCGAAAGTATTAATAAGATGGATATAAATCATTTAGAAAAGATCAAGACTTATACTAACAAAGCAATGTCTATTAATGGCCTTACGCTTTTGATGCAACTGCCAAAATCACTCTCTGAATTTGCAAAATATGATCTCATAAAATCTAATGAAGCCAATCAATATAAAATTTGGACGAGTTGGTTTAAAAAGGGTCAGATTGATGGCTCGATGATTAATGGCGACCCAGAAGAGCATCGCAATTTCCTTTTTGGATCTTTATTTTACTTGCATCATTGGTATGCGATTAAGGATAATGAATCATATGCACATATTCAGCCATTTATTGAACAGATGATCGATAGAATGTACTCAACAAATTTTCAGAGGTTACAATGAAAACACCACATATAGTTACCTTAATTCTTTGGGCTTTTGGTATTGTGAATTTGTTTGAACCATTTAACGGTTGGATTTTTTATCTAGCCTCTGGAATTTTCTATTTGCTTCTAATTGCACATCTAGTTGAGTGCGTGATCTATAGAAATAAAATATTGAACTCTCAAGATTCTCCCTTTGTTGCATTCTCCATGACTTTAATTTTTGGAGTTATTTATCTCGGCTCAATAAAAGAGTCCTAGCATTTGGAAGTTCTAGATGGGGGAGCTAAAATCCCAAGAGGCTCAATGGGTGTTTGGACACTTGCCTGGCCTTCAATTATTACTAATCTATTTTATGCAACCAGCTCAATTGTAGCTATTAAGGTTGTAGGGAATCTTGGTCCTGATGCAATCGCGGCTGCCGTTACAGGTCAGAGGGTTACATTTATTTTGCAGGCTGTTCTAACTGGTGTATTAGCAGGATCAACAGCATTAATTGCTAGAAATTGGGGCGCAGATGATAAATTAGAAGCTGGAATTTTTTTTACCAGGACACTTCAACTAGTTTTATTTTTATCAATTATATCTGCTATATGTGTATGGCAATTTGCAGAGCCTTTAGTTAGATTTTTTGGGCTGAAGGATCAGGCCCTTGTCCTATCTGCTCAATATCTTCAAGCAATATCTCCATTTTATGTAGCCTTTGGATGCGGCATGGGTTTAATAACAGCTCTTAGAGCAGTTGGTGATGTAAAGACACCTCTATTTATTGGCCTAATAATGAACATATTTGCAATATTTTTCATGCTAGTTTTTGTCAATGGTTGGTTAGGCTTTCCTTATTATGGTGTTGTTGGAGCAGCTTTTGGAAATGGTGTTTCTTTTGTAATTGGAGCCTCATTATTGATAGTATTTTGGCTTTCAAATCAGTTGCCTGTTCGTTATTTTTCTATATTTGATCTTGATATTTTACGAGTCAAAGAAATTTTTAAGGTTGGATTGCCTGCAGCTCTGGAGCAAATTATTTTCCAGATTGGTATTACAGCATTTTTAATATTAGTTGCATATTATGGAACTGAAGCTTATGCAGCTTATGGTATTGGAGTGCAAATTCTGTCTTTTTCATTTGTTATTGGATTTGGATTTTCGATTGCAGGGGCAACCCTTGTTGGCCAACACTTAGGTGCAAAAAATAAGGATCAAGCCAAGCGAGCTGGCTGGGGGGCTATGCGTTTATCAATCCTTTCAATGACTTTTTTTGGAATCCTCATTAGCATTTTTGCCGAGCCTTTGGCTAGATTTATGATTGATAACGATGAAGTTGTCAGATTAACAGTCATTTTTATATGGCTCCTTGGATCAATGCAGCCATTAATGGCAATAGAATTTTCTTTAGGTGGTGCATTAAGAGGTGCTGGCGATACTAAAACCCCACTGGCTATTACCCTAACTTGTTTGTTATTTATAAGGGTATTTCTTGCAGTAATATTTTTCTTACTTGACGCAAGGATTGAAATAATATTTTCAACACTTGTTGCAGATTATATTGTTAAAGGCTTTCTTTATGTTGCTAGGTTTAGATCAGAAAGATGGATGAATGCTTTGAAATCTAAGGAAGTTGAGTAGCTAATTTGGCTAATGCATCACTAATTCTTTTCCACAACTTCTTTTCTGATGCATTTATTTTGTTTGATTGAAGGCTATTAATAAATTGAATTAATAAATCTTTAATTTGATCATTTGCATTTTTCTTACCAGAGAATTTATTTTGCAACATCGCTAGTGCTAGTTTTTGTTTGATAAGTTTATCTGAATCAGGTGGATCAATCTTTGCCATTAGCTCAAGTTGAACAGTACAGTCAAGTAGAAGCGTTTTATCACCGTCATAAAGAGGTTTTTTTACAGTTTTGAATATTTCTTTATGAATGTTTGCGTGGGTTTCATTCGGAGTTTCTAACAGACTTAATAAATCTTGATAGGAGCTAACTTTTTCAGCAGCAATGGCTTCAATTTTTTTAGACTCGTAGCTTTTAATAGACTTTTGCAGCTTTAAAAACTCAGGTGATTTTCGTGATTTACTTAGATCTGAAATTTTATTTTTAATATCTTGAATCGAGCAATTATCGTTCTTTAATTCTTCTGTAAGCTCATTGATTACATCAAGCTCATCATTCATCAAAGCTTTATCAGCTTCATAAAACCTATCAGCAGCTTCATTTAATGCTTTCCACAGAAGAGGTTCGTTTTTCTTTCCAGCTGGACCTGCATTTTGATATTCACGCTTTATTTTTTGAAATTTTTGTATGCAAGTCTGTGAATCCTCATCATTGATAAGCTTAACTTTTTCAATCAATGATTCTTTTATCTTATAGTTTTTTATTTCTTGATCTTTAATAGCATTATTTATGGGTTTCCTTGCTTCTTGATATGCAGCCTTAAGCTTAGAGAAATCTTCATCTAAAACAGGCGCATAGTTCTGCCAGTTTTGAAAAGTTTTACTAAGGAAGCGACTCATTTCAATTATTCCTGGCCAATTACCTGAATTGCTATTTGTATATTGAATTAGGGACTGAATTATTTTCTCTCTTTCATTGGCATTTGAAATTTTTACTTTTTTTAATTCATCATAATATTGTGCACACGGTTCCCAAGCTTTATCTGTAAGTGTTTTAAAGGTGATCCATTGTTCTCGACCTGCAGGCTTTGAAGATTGATCTAATAACTGCCATTTTGTTTGCAGCCCATGAATATCATTTGCTTGGGTTTTGGGATTATCATGAGGGTTGGATATTAGCGCCTCAATCTCCTGGATAATTTCATTCCTTTTTGGATTTGTTGCAAAGGAGGAAATATCATTGAAGTATCGTGATTGAGCTGACATAAAGTTGAATCTATGTCTCAGTTTATTTGAGACCTTTCCTTGGGCCTTCATAGACCTAGATACTTCATTGACTAGTTTTTGTGCTATTCGAATCTCTCCAGCTTCAAAATGCTTTTCTGCTTTATCTAATGATTCGAATAAAATTTTATGAGTTTCCACAATACTTTCTTTTGATGTTTATAATTAACTCTAAATGAGAAAAAGAATTTTAACAGGAATTACAACAACTGGTACTCCCCATATTGGAAATTATATAGGTGCCATTAAACCTGCGCTTGAATTAGTTGCTCCTGATAATGACTCCTATTTTTTTCTTGCAGATTATCATGCGCTAATAAAGCAAACTAACCCTGCAGAAATCGAAGCAAGTGTTAAAAATGTGGCATTAGCATGGTTGTCCTCAGGTTTAGATCCTGAGCAATCATATTTTTATAGGCAATCAGATATTCCTGAAGTGCATGAGCTAACCTGGATTTTGAATTGCAGTGCCGCAAAAGGCTTGTTAAATCGAGCTCATGCTTATAAAGCCATCGTTGCTGAAAATACTCAATCGGGCAGTGATGAAGATAAAGCCATTAATATGGGTCTATTTTCGTATCCTGTCTTAATGGCTGCAGATATCTTGATCTTTAGTGCCACTCATGTTCCCGTTGGTCCAGATCAAGCTCAACACATGGAGATGACTAGGGATATTGCAGGTAAATTTAATCATACTTATTCAAACCTTCTAACCCTTCCAGAGGCAATCATACAAAGTGAAATATCAGTCCCAGGAAATGATGGTAGAAAAATGAGTAAGTCATATAACAACATCATCCCTTTTCTATGTTCTGAAAAAGCTTTGCAAAAATCTATATCTAAGATCGTCACAAATTCTTTGGAGCCTGGTGAGCCAAAAGATTACAAGGCTTGTACCCTTTTTCAGCTTTATTCTTTTTTTGCCAATGCTGAAGAAATCAATAATATGAAGCAGTCATATAAAGATGGAATTGGCTGGGGCGATGTTAAAAAGGATCTATTTACAGCCATCAATAATGAAATTCTCCCTATTAGAGAGAAATATATTCAATTAAATGATCAACCTGATCTTCTTAATGACTTATTTTCTGATGGAGCTCACAAAGTTCGTCCGCATGCCCAAGAGCTTGTTGGTAAATTACGTGAGGCTGTAGGCATTTCAAAAATTGTATAATCCTTCAAGCTGGTTAAAGTTTGGTTTATTTTCAGTAGGCTTAGGTCAGTCTTTTGCGTTTGTTTTGGTGCCTCCCTTAGCAAGAGATTTGGGATTATCTGTTATTGAAACGTCAACTATATTCTCAATCTCTGCTGTTGCATGGGCTGTTACCAGCGCCTCATGGGGCAGGGCATCTGATAAGTATGGAAGACGCAATATAGCAGTTATAGGGCTTATTGGTTACTCAGTTTCAATCATTGCTTTGATCACACCTTTATTTCTAGTTGAACAGAAAATTGTAGACCTAGTATATCTTTTGCCTCTTCTTATATTAGGCAGATTAATTAATGGATTAATTGGCTCTGCAACAAGACCAGCTGCCTTTGCTTACATGGCAGATATTTCAGAAAGATCAAAGCGAACTAAAAAATTTGCAAGGCTAGAGTCTAGTTTTCTGGTTGGAACAATTATGGGTCCAATGTTGGGAGGATTTTTATTTTTATATTCAAAGAGTTTGCCTTTTTATGTATTTGCTTGTTGTGGTTTTATTGCTGCTCTTGGAATTTATATTAGCTTTCCAAAACATATCATCCCTGTTGAAAAAATCGACAAAGCTATCGCTAAATTATAATATTGAGATAAGTCTGTATGGCCATTCTTACTTATAGCTGCTTTGTCATCCCTTTGCCAGGCTTCATTGCTTCAATCGATAGGATTCTTTGTTACAGATGTTTTTTCTAACGAAAAGGACTTGCCATTAGTGATCAGTTTAACCTTTGTGGTTTTATCTATATCAACCGTCGTCAGTCAATATATCTTTACAGATCTAAAGCCTATTTCTAATAATAAGTTACTGATATACGGTACTTTCTTAATAACAGTCTCATATATTTTGGCAGCTTTAGCATCATCTATTGCTATGTTTTATTTGGCTATGATGATAAATGGATTTGGAGGAGGAATGTTCAGACCAGCAAATGCCTCCTCCTTATCCTTAGCTCAAACTCCTGATAATCAAGGCAAGGCTGCAGGATATTTAGGGTCTGTTATACCAATAGGGCATGTTTTAACTCCCATAGTAGCCATGCCCATCTATCAATTTGGACCAGAGTATTTATATTTTTTTAGCGCTTCTCTGTGCTTTATTTCCTTATTATTTATAATAGGACATCCATTACTAAGAAATCATGAACAAACCAGCGTTATTACTAATTAATTTAGGAACCCCAGATTCCCCATCGTACTTAGATGTTTTTAAATATTTAAGAGAGTTTTTAATGGATGCTAGGGTTATTGATGTTCCCTATATATTAAGATTCTTGCTTGTTACCCTGATCATTTGTCCATTCAGATCTTTTAGCTCCAGTAAAATCTACCAAAAACTCTGGGACCTTTCAGGAGGAGTATCTCCGTTGCTTAAAAATACTGAAGAGCTCACAAAAAAATTAAACCACCATCAGGACAAATTTAATGTTTTTTATGCAATGCGATATCAATCACCGAGTATCGAGCAAGCATTAAAGCAAATAAGACAAACAAACCCATCTGAACTAATTATATTGCCTCTTTTTCCGCATTATGCATCTGCAACATCAGGCAGTGTCTTTGAGGAAGTCACTAAAAAACTTTCAAAGGAATGGGTTATTCCTTCCTTTAAATTTATATCACAATATTATGAGCACCCCTCATTTATAGATGCGTGGGTCGATGCCGCAAAAGACTTCAATCTTTCTGATTATGACAAAGTTATATTCAGCTATCATGGCTTGCCTAACTCGCAGGTAAATAAGGTGTATCTAGACAATCAATGCGACGGTAAGAACTGTGAGCATGAAGTCAATGAAGAAAATTATTATTGCTATAAAGCTACTGTTTATGAAACTTCAAAGCAAATAGCGCAAAAATTATCTCTAAATAAAGATAAATATGAGGTTACCTTTCAATCACGATTAACCAATAATTGGTTAGAGCCTTTTTCTGATGATGTAATAAAAAACCTTCCTTCTAGGGGTGCGAAGAAAGTACTTGTATTTTCACCAGCATTTACGGCTGATTGCCTTGAAACGGTTATTGAGATTGGAGATGAATACAAAGAACTTTTTTTGGAGGCTGGAGGTCAAACATTGGATTATGTTCCTTCATTAAATTTTTCAGATGCTTGGGTTCAAGCTATTATAGATATTACTAATTCGGAATAAGGATCAAAATGTTTAAAGAAGATGTTTTAAAAGGAAAGAAAATCTTGGTTACTGGTGGAGGCACTGGCTTGGGTAAAGAGATGTCTGAACACTATGTGCAACATGGTGCTGATGTGGTTATCTGTGGAAGAAGAGAAAGTGTGCTGGCCGAAACAGCCACGGAATTTAAAGAAAAATATGGAGCGGATGTTAGATATCAACCTTTAGATATTCGATCGCCACAAGATGTAGAGGATTTTATTGAATCCATTTTTCAAGAGGGCCCACTTCATGGCTTAGTTAATAATGCTGCAGGGAATTTTATCTCTCCTACAAAGGATTTATCTGCAAGAGGTTTTGATGCTATTGCTAATATAGTTTTTCATGGAACATTTTATGTAACCAATGCGGTTGGCAAAAAATGGCTCGAGCAAAATATTAAAGGATCAATCATTTCCATACTTGCAACTTGGGTTTGGACGGGCTCGCCCTTCGTTGTTCCTTCGGCTATGTCAAAATCTGCTCTTAACACTATGACAAAATCTCTAGCAGTGGAGTGGGGGCCTCATGGAATCAGG
>JAQWJG010000019.1 GCA_029248485.1 SAR86 cluster bacterium
GTTAAGCAAATGAGTATATTGGTAGATAAGAATACACGTCTTTTAGTCCAAGGTTTCACAGGCTCGCAAGCGACCTTGCATTCAGAGCAGTCAATAGAGTATGGAACAAATATTGTTGGAGGAGTTACTCCAGGCAAAGGAGGGCAAGAGCATTTAGGCGCTCCTGTGTTTAATTCAGTTCATGAGGCTATGGAAGCAGTTCAGCCGAATGCTTCAATTATTTTTGTTCCAGCGCAATTTTGCAAAGACTCAATTTTAGAAGCTGCTGATGCTGGAATTAAATTAATAATTTGTATTACTGAAGGCGTGCCAACTTTGGATATGCTTATTGTAAAAAAGAGAATTGATGAACTGGGAATCACCTTAATTGGTCCTAACTGCCCAGGAATAATAACTCCAGGTGAAGCAAAATTGGGAATAATGCCGGGCAGTATTCACAAGAAAGGCTCAGTCGGAATTATCTCTAGATCTGGTACCTTGACCTATGAAGCAGTGAAACAAACAACTGATCTAGGTCTTGGTCAAAGCACATGCGTTGGTATTGGAGGAGACCCAATACCAGGAACCTCTTTTATTGATGTTTTAATAATGATGCAAGAGGACGAGCAGACTAAAGCAATTGTCATGGTAGGTGAAATTGGAGGAACCGCTGAAGAAGAAGCAGCAGATTATATTAAAGAAAATGTTTCTAAACCTGTCATTTCTTATATAGCAGGTCAAACAGCGCCAGTAGGAAAGAGGATGGGGCATGCAGGCGCAATAATTGCAGGTGGCAAGGGTACCGCTGCAGATAAAATAAAAAAACTAGAAGAATGCGGAGTTCACATAGCTGAAAATTTACTCCAAATTGGAGTAAAGGCTAAGGAAGTATTGAGCTAGATTTAGTTATAAATTTATTAGCAATATAATTAAGTCTTGGAATAATTAAACTTGCAAATGCTGTGAGCCCAGTAATCATTCCTATCCAAATACCAGCAGGGCCTAAAGCATCACCAAATAAACCATAGTAAGTTAAGTAATATCCAGCAGGTAAGGCAATAAACCAATAGGTTAAAATTAACATTAGCATTGGAGCAAAAGTATCTTTATAGCCTCTTAAGCTTCCCAAAGCACCCATTTGCATTCCATCAGGAATCTGAAAGATTGCTGCAAAAAGCAGGAGATTTATTGCTATCGCTATAACAGCCAAATCTTCTGAATAAAGTGAAACAAGAGCGTCTCTAAAAGACAGAATTATTGCTGTATTTAAAATTGCACCAACCAAGCAAATTAATATAGCGATGTGAGAGGCGTATTTAGCTTTACGTAACTCTTTTTCACCAATTAAGTTACCTATTCTTGTTGCTGCAGCTAACCCAAAAGATAGTGGCAATATAAATAAAACGCTTGCTATATTTATTGCTACTGTATGGGCGCTAATTACTGTTGCTCCAAGCGATCCTAATATCAATGCTGCACCTGAAAACATACTTAATTCTACAAATACACCAAATCCAATAGGCACACCTAATTTAAGTGCTTCTTTTGTAGTATCAGCATTAGGTCCAGAAAATTTTGAGAATAATTTTGTAGGTTCATATTCTTTCTTCTTAAGAATTACTAGTATCAACACAAACAAACCAATAATTATATTTATCGAAGTTGCAATTCCACAGCCAACTCCACCCATGGGAGGTATTCCAAAATATCCATAGACAAAAATGATATCAAGAGGAATATTTAATAGCATGCCAATAAATGCAACCCAAAAAACTGGAAGAGTTAGGCCCATACCTTCGCTATAGCAACGAAGACATGTAAATAGCATGTTGGCGACAAAACCAAATGACATAGCTTTTAAATATCCATCCGAAATCTGAGCAATATTTTCCTCAATATCAAAGTAAGGAATAAAAAAGCTTAGATTTCTGTATAGAATAAAACCAATTAAACCTAGCGCTATACTAACCCACAGTATTTCTCGAACCTTTTGTCCGATTTCTTCATATTTCCTTGCTCCGAATAGCTGGGCAACTATGGGAGTTACAGCAAATAAACAGCCGCCAAGAAGAAAATAAAAAGGCATGGATAGAGCATTGCCTACGGCTAGCCCAGATAAATCAAGTGCACTTGCTCGACCAGCAACAATGGTATCTGTAACTCCCATCCCCATATATGAAATTTGAGATCCATAGATTGGTATACCTATTTTTAGTAGTTGCTTTAGCTCTTTTAGTAATTTTTTCAAAAAAATAAACCCAGAAATTTCTCGGTACTTTATCATATAAGAATCATCCCAAAATGGAGAAATAAAATTAGAAAAGACAGTAGACCATATTGGCTAAAAAAAATTATCTCTAAGCTTACTGCACGTTATGTAAATCACTTTCTTAGACCGCAATTTAAGCATCTCGGAAAGGGAACGGTATTTTTTAAACCTCAATTTATTAAGTTATTTGGTTCAAATATTTCTGTTGGCGATTTTCCTACATTTATTTCTGCTCCCGATGATTACATTCAAATAACAAGCTGGGATGCTGGGGAATGGAATGGTGAAGTTGATATTGGGAGCTATGTATTAATTTCTCCCGGAGTTCGAATTATGGCTGCTGACAAAATCTCAATTGGAGATTCATGCATGTTTGGACATGGTGCATGCATTACTGATGCAGATTGGCATGGAATTTATGATAGAACAAAAGTTGTTGGCGATCCGAAACCTGTTGTTCTTGAAGAAAATGTTTGGGTTGGTGAAGATGCAATGATCTGTAAAGGGGTTAGGATAGGAGAAAATAGCATTATTGGAGCCAGATCAGTTGTCACAAAAGATGTTCCAAATAATACAATTTATGCAGGCAATCCTGCGACATTTATTCGAAATCTAGATGAAGGTGAATTTATTACTAGAAAAGATTTTTTTAAAGATCCCACAAAATTAGCTCATGATTTTGATTTACTTGATCAGTACTCACTTGGAAATAATAGTCTGTGGGGATGGATTAAAAGTATTGTCTGGAGAGATAAGAGCCATTGATTAAGATTGTTTCAGATTCACAAATTCCAAATATCGAGCAAAAACTATCTGAGTTTTTTGCTGATGAGTATTCACTTAAATATTTTGCATATGATGACCTCACCTCAAACAACCTAAAAGACGTGGACGCACTCTTGGTTCGATCAACTACGCAGGTAGACAAAGAGTTATGTGATCATTCGCCAATCAAGTTTGTTGGCTCAGCAACCGCAGGAATCAATCACCTGGATATTGAATATTTAGAAACCCAAAATATTTCATGGTCGCATGCTCCAGGCTGCAATGCATTTAGTGTTATTCATTATGTAATGGCTGCTTTGGGAGAGCTAGTTAAAGAGGGTCTTTTTAATGTTCGACAAAGCATTGGAATCATTGGATATGGCAATATTGGTAAAAGGCTGTATCAATTGCTTTCTGCTCTTAACATTGAGGTATACGCTTGCGATCCGTTGTTAAAAGATACCCACTTGGTTACTATGGAAAAAGTATTGTCATGTGACCTCATAACAATTCATGTTCCATATTCAAAAAAAGGCGCTTATCCTACAAGCGATCTGCTCAATCAATCGCACAGTAGCTTTCTAAAAGATAAAATCTTGATCAATACATCAAGAGGAGGGGTTGTCTGCGAGAAGTTAGTCACAGAATCTGATGACTTAATTTATGTTGCAGATGTATGGGTGGATGAGCCAATACCATCCATAACTACTATCCAAAATGCATTTATCTCAACGCCTCACATAGCTGGCTACAGCATTGAAGGTAAAATTAACGGAACGAGTGTAATTGCTTCAGAATGCGCAAAAGCATTTGATTGTCTTAAAGAGAGTGATTCAGCAAATAATCAATTAATGAATTGGCCTCATGGGCTACAATATATTGTACGTGACATGCATGCTCATGGATTCCCCTTGGCTATGTTCAAAAGTGAGTTAGATTTATGCGCTATCTCTAACTCGTTTAAGGATATTTCAAACCATAATCTTGCTGATGGGTTCAAAGACCTTAGAGCCAACCATGCTCCAAGGCATGATTTCAATGCTTATTCATATCAGAATGTAGTTGACCTAGATGAAGCTATTAATTTAGATTTTTTTAATTCTCTAAGATCTTTAAAGTAGATATAACAAATTACTTTAGATAAAAGGTACCAAAGGAATATTGCAACTGGAGATTAGCGCAAGGATAGAAAGTATTCTAAGAAATTTTAAGATACTTAATTTTTTCATCTAACAATTATTGCACACTTAAGAAGAGCAGGAAATCTCTAAATCTTTTGCCCACATTGGAGATTTATTCGCAAATTTCTGATGCTCTATCAATTCTTCAAAAGGCTGGGTCATGACAATCATTAAAGTTTCTAGCTTTGAAAAATCATTGACTTCTGCCGCTTCAATTGCCTCTTGTGCCATATAGTTTCTTAAGATGAACTTTGGGTTAACCTGGTTCATTAGCTGCAATCTTTTATCTTTTGACAAGGTTTCTTTGGCATGTCTTTCTAGAAAAGAGACAATCCAGCTTTTTGAAATTTCTGAGTTTAGCTCTGGAGAATTTTTTTTAGCTAGGGCTTGTGTGAGATTTCTAAAAGTATTGGTGTAATCCAGTTTTTCAGATTCCATAATATCTAATAGACCCTGAATTAAATTAGCATCTTCGGGTTGTGCTTGGTCTAGACCTAGTTTTTTTCGATAAAGTTCCGCTAAAGTATCTTGAAAGATTGCTTCATAGGTCTGCAGAACCTCACCTTGACTCTCTTCAGAGATAAGTGAGGATAGGGCATGCCCCAATGCAGAACAATTCCATAACCCAATGTAAGGTTGATTTTTGAATGCATACCTACCTTGATGATCAGAATGATTGCATACATGGCTTGGATTGTAATCTTCCATAAAACCATAAGGGCCGTAATCAAATGTCTCTCCTAAAATGCTCATATTATCAGTATTCATTACTCCGTGATTGAAACCACAGGCTTGCCAGCGAGCAATCATCTTTGCTGTTTCCTTAACGATTACTCTAAAAAAATCTACGTATGCATTTTTAGTTTTAGAGAAATATTGAGGATAAGAATTAATACAAAAATCTGCCAGAGCTTTAACATGCTCATGTTTATTGTTGTAGTGAAAGTATTCAAAGCTTCCAAATCTGATGTGAGTTTTTGCAGTTCTTACAAGCATTGCAGCAGACTCACTTTTTTCTCTTATTACCATCTCATCACTGCCAATAATCATCAAGGCTCTTGATGTAGGGATAGATAGGGCATGCATTGCCTCACCACATAAGTACTCTCTTATTACAGATCTTAGAACAGCTCGGCCATCTCCAAAGCGAGAATAAGGAGTTTTACCAGCACCTTTTAGATGAATATCTAATAACCCTTCATTAGAGTTTATCTGAGCAAAAAGCAAGCCTCTTCCATCACCAAGTTGTTCCACATATTGACCAAATTGATGTCCCGAGTAAACCATAGATAATGGTTTTAAAGAACCTATTTTTTTACTGCCATTAAAAATTTTTAAAAGCTCTTGATGTTCTGTATCCTCCATGCCAAGTGCCTTTTTCATAGCATGGTTTTCAATAACTATTTTGGGATTATCAAATCCTTGCCAATCTTGGAGTGTAAAAAATTCTTCTGGAAGTTCAGAAAAATTATGAGTTAGAAATGGGGGCATTTAAGCCTTGGCAATTTGAATTAAATTAGCAACATGCTCATCTTTAGAGTGGTCAGCACCTAAATGCTCAACCTCATTCCACATAGCTGCACTGCATATCGGACCAAGTTCATTTTTGAGCGCATTTGCAACCTCAATGCCTGTTCCACAAAAACCGAGCGTTTCAACCATATCATCAGTTACGAGAGCAAACATTTCTTCCCATTTTCCTTCAATAGATAATTTATGAAGAGCTTCATTTATGTCTCCCCATCCGTGAAACTCAAGCGCCGGTCTATAGGTCCTAGTTGAAGCATAAAAACTAATCCTTGCAGCAACATTTCTTTTAGCTATTTTAAGGTCTTCCTCTGTTTCACCAGTGGCAATAAAGCCACCCCAAAGAAGCTCACATTCTCTTGGATCTCTATTTGATCTTTTTGCTCCCTCAGCTACTGCTGGCAAAATAATATCATTGATATATTTTGGAGAGCACATAGGATGTAGCAATAATCCATCAGCTACCTCGCCAGCGATTCTTGCCATTCCAGGCCCAAGACCAGAAACATAAATTGGAGGCAAATCACAATCCATAGGTGGCGGTGTAAACATTGGAGTCATCAGGGTATGGGTATAATGTTCGCCTTGAAAGTCCAATTTTTCTCCTGTTTTCCAAGTGTTCCAAATGGCTTTGACGGCAAGAATATATTCTCGCATTCTTGGTGCAGGTGGAGACCAAGGTACGCTGAACCTTCTTTCATTGTGCCCTTTAACTTGCGTTCCTAAACCAAGTTGAAAACGACCATCGCTAAATGACTGTAAGTCCCAACCCATGTTTGCAACGGTCATAGGACTCCTTGGAAAGGCTATAGCTAATCCAGTCCTTACAATCATTTTTTTGGAATGTTCCAATCCAAGTAGAACAGGAAGGAAAGGCTCATTGTTTAGCTCTCCAGAAACGAGCGCATCATACCCAAGAGATTCTGCATGTTTGACTATCTCGATAGTATTTTTTGACAAACCAGGTATGTAGGTTTCTATTCTCATATTTATTCTATCTCTAGTTTTGAGTTTGCAAAGTTTTGAGCCCATTGATAATTAGGTTTACCTGATGGAGCTCTTTCGATTAATTCAGAAAACACTATTTCTTTTGGCATCTTGTAACTGGCTATATATTTTGAGGCGCTTTCTTTTATTTCTTCAAGAGGCAGATCGACCATTTCTCTTCTTTGAATAACAGCTACTACTTTTTGTCCCCATGTTTCATCCTTCACACCAACAACAAGGCAATCAAAGATATTCGGGTGAGCCTTAAGAGCCATTTCAACTTCTTCTGGGAATATTTTCTCTCCACCAGAGTTAATGGAAACACTCCCTCTCCCCAGCAGAGTCATTTGACCATCTTTCTCATACTTAGCCATATCTCCTGGTATTGAATACCTTTCTCCATTAACTTCAATAAATGTTTTTTCAGATTTTTCTTTATCTTTGTAATAAGCAACGGGTACATGACCTTTCCTTGCTAAATATCCAATTGTTTCTGTATCACTAGACTGAATAACTTCTAAAGTATCAAGATTTAAAATTTCACTAAAATTAGGCTTAGTAAATTTTGGACCCCCGCCAGAGTCTTTTAATTTTCCATCTTTTGTATGTATATTCACGCCGGTTGCTCCAGTTTCAGAGGACCCAACAGCGTCTATGAGGAAAAGATTAGGTAGATATTCTAGGATAGTATCTTTGATAGAGGCGCTGAAAACAGACGCAGTGCTTGCTAGAACAAATAATGAGGATAGGTCTAAACCTTTTTCGAGTGCAGAGGGGAGTGCGTCACAAAGAGGCCTTCCCATAGCATCACCTGTGATAGTTAGGTTCATTACTTTTTCTTTAGCAATAATTTCCCAAATATAATCCGCATCAAATGAAATTTGATCATTGATTATAAATTTCCATCCTGAAAAGAAAGCATTA